>JBMOHX010000607.1:0-2220 GCA_049317625.1 Phycisphaerales bacterium | reverse complement strand
AGCGGCCACCGTCGGCGGTGCCGGGGATGGTGGCGTTGTCGTGCGGGGGGATGGAGGGGTCGTCAACGGTGGTGATGACGACGCTGTTGTCGACCTGGTTCAGGCCGAGCCCGTGATCGCGCCAGGCCTGGATCGCGTTGATGCCACGGCGGGTGGTGTCGTTGAGGGTCATGTTGAACGTGGTGGAGTTGATGGTCACGCGGCGGTAGGACTGGTTGTTGTTGTCGTTGCCGAACTCAGCGTCCTGGGGCTGGATGTACGTGCTCGAAACGAAGTACAGCGAGTTGGCATTGGCCAGGTCGGTCTGCGGAGCCTGGAGGCGCTTGTAGATGATCTGCTGGGTATCGCCGCCCTCAACGACGCCGTTGGGGTTCCAGTTCAGCGGGATGTATCCGGCCGCGGCGTCGATCTCGTGCTTGGGACCGAGGCCGCCCTGGGAGCCGTTCAGGCCCGAGCCGTAGGGGTCGGAGCAACCGGGGTAGAGGTCGTCGCACGTACCGCCGGGTTGGCAGGAGCAGCAGACGTTGCCCTGGAGAGCGCAGAAGCCGTGCTTCAGCCAGGCCTGGCCGAGCTGCTCGAAGCGGCCGTTCTGCAGGCGGTAGATGTTCTGCGAGATGACGGGGTAGAGGTTGGTCGTGTCGTCCCAGCGGAGCGGGATCTGACCGAGATTGCAGGACGTGGTGCCGATCGCGTACGAGCGCTTGCCGTTGGCCGCGCCGTAGTTGGATACGTCGGGGATGTCACCGACGATGACGTCGGGACCGGGGACTGCGCCGGCGCACTGGCCGAAGGCGCCGGACGCGCACGCCATGAGAAGCGCCGGTCCGATCGCCGCACAACACACAGAGAGACTCTTCATTCGTATTCACCCTTCATGAAAGAACCTTGCCACGCACGACGCGCGGCCCTTGAGATACCCGGGGACGCCACGAGTTGTCTCAGTTGAACCCCGAGACAATCTACACCCGCATCAGGCCTTTCGCAAGGGCCAGACACCCACAACTCCGCAGCCGATGCGTTCATCAGCGCCGGAAGCCGTGCAGGACGCGCTCGGCCCCGGTGGGTTCCCGGACCGCTCGCGGTCCGCAGGCCTGCTATCTTCCCACTCCGCCGACAGGAACCCGCTCAACCGCCATGAAGCACTCACTCTCCGCCGTCACCGCCTACTTCAGCATGGAAATCGCTTTCAGCGCCCGCGTCCCTGTCTACGCGGGCGGCTTGGGAGTGCTGGCGGGGGATTCCCTGCGGGCCGCGGCCGACCTCGGAATCCCTTTGGTTGCCGTCACTCTGCTGCACCGCGAGGGGTATTTCCGCCAGACGCTCTCCGACGCGGGCGACCAGTTGGAGGCGCCGGACCCGGTCGATCCAGAGGCCTTCTTCACTCCGGTCGACGCCAGAACCTCGATCGAGCTCGAAGGTCGGAAAGTCCAGGTCAGGGCGTGGCGGTACAACGTGGTCGGGCAATCCGGCGACGTGGTGCCGGTCATCCTGCTCGACACCGATCTGCCCGAGAACGCCCCGCAGGACCGGGCCCTTTGCCGGTCCCTCTATGGCGGTGATTCCGCGTACCGGCTCGCGCAGGAGTACCTCCTCGGGGCCGGCGGTGTCCGCATGCTCCGGGCCGCGGGGTTCTCACGTCTCGCGTGCTTCCATATGAACGAGGGGCATTCGGCGCTCCTGGTCTCCGAGTTGCTGCGCGAGGAACTGCAGGCCGCCGATCGCCGCGGGGACATCGCGCCGCTGATCGCGGCGATCCGCGAGCGATGCGTTTTCACGACCCACACGCCGATCGCGGCGGGCCATGACCGGTTTGATGCGAGACTGGCCGCGCGGGTGCTCCCACCTGGAGTGACCGAGCCCGCCTCGCACTACTTCAAGGACGGCTGGTTGGACATGACGCACACGGCGCTCTCGTTCAGCCGGTTCGTCAACGGCGTGGCCCAGCGCCACGCCGAGGTCTGCCGGAAGATGTTCCCGGGGACGACTGTCCACTCGATCACCAACGGGGTTCATCCGCAGACCTGGGTCTCCGCGCCGTTCGCCGAGATGTTCGATCGCGTGTGCGCCGGCTGGAGGGAAGACCCGCAGCAACTGCGGCTCGCGCTCCGTGCTTCTCACGGAGAGTTCCTCAGCGCCCGCGCTCGCGCGAAGTCCGACATGCTCGAGAAGGTCGCGGAGCGCACCGGCCATCGGTTTGATCCGTCGGTGCTCACGCTGGGC
>JBMOHX010000606.1:0-2221 GCA_049317625.1 Phycisphaerales bacterium | reverse complement strand
CGCGAGGAGCGTGAGCAACAAGGCCGAGCGAGTGATCATCGTGAGATCTCCGTGTATTGGGGGAGGATAGGCGTTGACGGTGGTGATCGGTGCGCAGAAAGACGCCCCGCGTGGTGCGGGGCGTCGGTAAGGGGCGGGGGGGCTACGGGTATCAGCGCTGGTCGATGGTGAGCGGGAAGACCGGATCGAAGATGCCGACCGAGATCGGGCCGATGGTGAAGCGGTTGATGGTGACGCCCTTGCTCACGCGATAGATCAGCACCAGCTTCTGGTCGGTGCGGCTGCGGGTGAGGCCCACGCCTTCGCGGCCGAGTTCGTCGATCGAGGCGATCGGCTGGCCGGGGGTGTAGCGGATGTCGTAGAGAGAGGCGTCGTTGTAGATCCAGCCCACGGGAAGGTACGCGACGTTGTTCGTATCGCGCAGCAACGGTGCGTACTTCTGGTCCGCAGAGGAGGCGACAGGGCCCAGCAGGCTGAACGCCGTGGTGCCGCTGACTTCGAGCTGGATGATCAGGGTGTCGGCGGAGTTGCTGAACTTCTCCACGCGGAGGGACTTCTCGATGCCCTGCGCCTTGCTGACGATCTCCTTGGTCACCTTGGTGCGACCGTCGATGATGACCAGGCTCTCGTCGAGCACGAGCCCGGAGATGGTGCCGTTCTGGAGCTGCTGCCGCAAGCGGTTGGACACGAGGATGCCCTCGACCTGGGGCAGCTGGCCGGGCGGCGGCGGGCGGCTGTCGCCGATCTTGACTTCGCGCGAGGTATCCAATGGGGTCTCGTCCTTCACGCCGCTCGCGCCCTCGCTCTGGATGAAGCGGCTGGAGGCGATGGCCGCGTCGCGCTCGGTGGCGGATGGGAACTCGCCGAGCTTGGGCGGGGGCACCGCGTCGCTCTCGTCGCGGACCAGGTGGCGGACATTCTTCACGTAGAGGGCCACCGGCTCGAAGCCCTGGGGAACGACGAACTCGAACGCGAAGATCGACTCCGCCGCGCC
This sequence comes from Phycisphaerales bacterium, assembly GCA_049317625.1. Lineage (GTDB taxonomy): Bacteria > Planctomycetota > Phycisphaerae > Phycisphaerales > UBA1924 > JBEIUO01. The sequence goes on along the minus strand of JBMOHX010000606.1, from coordinate 1,227 downwards.
GCCCGCGGAAGCGAGGAAAACTTCGCGGCCGTCGTAGCGGAAGCGGGCGAGTTGCGGGGTCGCGGACTCGGCCTGGCAGATCGCGGCGATCGGGTAGAGCGTGCGGTACTCGTACCCATCGGCATCGCCCACCACCAGCCGCATCTGGGCGGCACCCACGACCACTTTGCCCTCGCCGCGGTCCTTCGCGCCGGCGTTGAACTTGATCGCGTACCCGTCGATGTAGCTGCCCTGCGCGATCTGCTCGCGATCCGCGTCCGTGGCTTGCTGGGTGTTCGGGCTCCACTTGTCGCGAAGGAGGTCGGTGGGCTTGAGGTTCTTGCCTTTGCCGACCGTGTACCGGCCCAGGACCTCGAAGTCGGAGGGCTTGAGGGTGTTCCTGTTCTTGCCCTCGCCGAAGGTCATCCGCATGGCGGTGGGGACCTCGGAGAGGTTGGGGTACATCTGAGCGAGAGGAGTGTCGGTGGAGAAGACGCGCTGGGAGGCGTACTTGTACACCTCCTCGACGACCTTGTCGGCAGGGAGCATCAGGCCGCCGGCGCGGACGATGTTGCCGGTGGAGGAGTACTCGAGTGCGCGGTAGCCGAGGAACTCGGACTCGACGCGGAACATGCCGAGGCTGAGCACGCAGATGCCGGCCGACACCACTCCCGCCGCGATGCCGCAGAGTGCTCCGCCGGCGTAGTCCGCGGCCGGGGCCACCTTCACGTTCGCGGGGATCAGCTTGTCGAAGATCACACGGATGGGGATCAGCGCGACGGCGAAAGGCAGCCCCAATCCGAGCGCCCAGGCCGAGTTCTCGAGCAGGTCGCCCTGCCCGAGCAGCGAGTAGGCGATCGGTTCCCACACGGCGAACGCGATGGACGCCGCGGCGAAGACGCAGATCATGTGGAGGAACGCGGAGAAGAAGCCGCGGAGCATCCATGTGTAGCCGATCAGCAGGATGATCACGAGGGCGAGGGCTGCGAGGATCATGACGAGACTCTCCGGTCGGGGGCGTCGGGCTCAGGTATGCCCGTAGATGCTTGCGGTGGGTTCGGTCAGGCTTTGTTCGCGGGTGCGGCGGGTGCAGGGGCCGGGGCGGCTTCGGCGGTCACGCGGGTGATCTCCTCGACGCTGGTCACACCGTCGACGGCCTTGCGGATGGCGGACTGCTGCAGGGTCGGCACGTTGCGCTTCTTGAGGAGCATTTTGAGCGAGCCGAGGTCACCCGCCTTGATCGCCGCT
>JBMOHX010000605.1:0-2221 GCA_049317625.1 Phycisphaerales bacterium | reverse complement strand
GGTCGCCGACGACAAACGCGGCGATCGACTGGCCGGCACTCAAGACGAGCGAGCCCGAGCCCGCGTCGAAGATCCCGTTGCCAGGGTTGAGATGCGCCCGAATCTCGCGAGACTCATTTGAGTAGACGATGTCGATGTCGGCGTCGTTGTCGATGTCCGCCAGCCGGAAGGCCATCAGTCCCGCGGTCGCAACCGTTGAGAGTGCGCCGATCGCCACGCCGCCGCTCGACCACACCGCCAGCCCCGTGCCGGGCGCGGTCGTCACAATCTCCGACAGCCCGTCGCCGTTGAGATCCGCCGCCTGGGGCAATCTCCCCGCGAGCTGCTCGCCGGGGACGCGTCGGCTCTCCGACCATCCCGCGCGCGACATCGGCTTGCCGCGGTTGACCGAGTATCCAAAGCTGCCCGTGTCGTCGAATCGCACCTCGTCGGCGAGGCCGTCGCCGGTCACATCCGCGACGAGGACGGCGTCCGGCCGGGCCAGGTTCCCGCTGGGGATGAGGAACTGCTCCTGTGTGCCCGTGCCGGTGAAGACATCCAGCAGCCCCGCGCTGCGCCACGCGCGGTCCGCGACGCCATCGCCGGTCAAGTCCGCTACGACGAGTCGCCCCTCATACCCGGGGGTGATGGTGGCCTGTGGCGTGGCGGAGAATGCTCCCGGCTGGGACGAGTTCAGCATGAGAAAGTGATCGTTGAGAGTTGAGATCGAGAGATCGGGCTTGCCGTCTCCGGTCACGTCACGCGTTCCCAAGTTGGTCGGGAACTGACTCGTGGCGAACGAGATCACGTTGTTGCCGTCGCGCGCTCCGTTCACAAAGCGGGCCGCCCACACCCGGCTCGGTGAGTCGGCCAGCCACGCCACGTCACGGCTCCCGTCGCCGTCAAAGTCGACCGCCGCGACCCGCAGCGGTGTGCCGGTGACGGAGAACGACACCGGCGCTCCTGTCCCGTAGGCGCCCCCCGCCAGCGTGCCCGGCACGATCGAAAGCCCCGCCGGCCCCGACTCGCCGAGAACCAGGTCCACGATCCCGTCGCCAGTGACGTCCGCCACATCCAGCGCCGAGAGGCTCGCGCCCGCACCGACGAACACGGCCCTCGGCGCGCTCAGCGTGCCCGCCGCGTTCGTCAGGAGGGAAACCGTGCGTGCAACAGAGCCCATCAGGAAAACGTCCCGGTCCCCGTCGTTGTCGGCATCCGCCAGCACCAGCCGGCTGGGAACGATCCCCGGGAGCTCGATGAGCGTCGGCCGCTGCGACAGCGCGCCGGGGCCACCAGCCACAATCCACAGGACGCCGTTTGTGCCCAATCCCGATGCCACCAGGTCCGCCACGCCATCGCCCGTGATGTCTCCGAGCACAGCGTCAAGGCGTGACGCGAGTGGGAGTTGGAAAGACTCCGTCGTCCCAGCCCACCGTCGTTCGGGCAGCGCCGACGCGATGTTTCGGAAGACCCAGAGCGACGTGGAGAAGTCCCCTCCCCGCGTGCTCACCGAGACGATATCGGGGAGCGGATCGGCGTCGATGTTCGCGAGCGCCCAGTTGAACGCGTTCTCGGCCGAGGCGGAGTCGACCGTGCGCGAGACCACCCGCCGCTCGAGCGCTCCGCTCGCGCTGCCGTGCCATGTCGTGAAGGCGTTGGCGGACCGCGAGACAACGTCGCGGAACCCATCGCCATCGACGTCGGCGATCAACGCTTCGCTGACCACCGACGACGTGGAGTAGTCGGTCGTGGATGCAAACCCCTGCGTCCGCACCTGAGCGTGCGAGATAAACACCCGTGCGATGCCGCTCGAACTCGCCACGAGATCGTCGCGACCGTCGCCATTGAGATCGCCCGCCGAGAGCGAAAACGCCTGGGACGCCGCGGTTGCCCCAAAGCCGGTCCCCAAAGCTCCCGTGTTGAAGTCACCGAAGAAGATACTGATGCTCGTCCCGAGCATCGCGGCAAGGTCCGTCACGCCGTCGCCGTCAAAGTCCGCTGGTACGAAGCGATCCGCCCCGCCGAACTGCTGAGCCGGCGCGAAAACCGGATTCGTCACCGACCCGTTGCCCAGCAGCGTGGCCGAGACCCCGTTCATCGAAACCACCGCGTCGAGGATCCCGTCGCGGTTGAAGTCCGCGAGATCGACGTCCGACAGGCTGGTCCCCGCGTTGCGGTTCGGGCCCACCCAACCGTAAAGAGGTGTCCCATACGTCCCGGCGTTGTTGGGCACCACGATGAG
>JBMOHX010000604.1:0-2226 GCA_049317625.1 Phycisphaerales bacterium | reverse complement strand
CCGAGGCGGAGATGACCAAGGTCATCGGCGACATCGGCAAACCGGCCCCCGCGGGCGGAACCGCGGCGGCGCTCGTCAAGAAGGAGCTGAGCGAGTTCCGGGACCTGGTCAGGCTGCTCCGCACGGGCACCGGATGGGACGGGTTGCTGAGCCAACTCTCGAACCTCTTCGCCGCGATGCTGGGGGCCTCGTTCTACACGCTCTACACCGCCAACCGCTTCGTGGTCGATCGCACCTTCGACCGCGCGTACACGACCCACTACGTGGTGCGCTTCGTCCTGGGCATCGTGGCCGGGGTCATCCTCGCCAACTTCGGCGAGTACCTCCTGACCAACGCCAGCGCCAACGCCGCGGCGGCGAGCGGGACAACCAGCGCGGGACCGACCGGCGCGGCGGTGACGCTGACGCAGACCGTTCTCGCGCTGATCGGCGGCTACTCCGCGGACGCGGTGAACGCCATCTTCACCCGCGTCGCCGAGACGCTCACCACCGCGGTGCGCGGGAGTTCCGGCCAGCGTGCCCGCGAAGAGGCGCAGCTCGACGTGAAGAAGGCCGAGTCGAAGGCGAAGGTCAAAGTGGACGAGGCGGAGCGGACGATCGACGCGAGCAGGCACGAGGAGACCGAGAGCCTCCGCAAGTTGCTCTCCGCGGCTACTGAAGAGGGCGTGCCAACCGCGGTTGCCGATCAGATCAGGGCACGGCTCAAGGCACTCGGCGAGAACGTGTGACGGGGTGCGGCTTCGCTACCGCTTCCGCGCGGGAACGCCGATCACCGTCGCGCCGTCGGGGACGTCGGCCAGCACCACGGCCCCCGCGCCGACGATGCAGCGGCGGCCGACCTTGACCCCGGGGAGCACGCGCGCGCCGAGGCCGATGAGCGTGTCCTCCCCCACTGTGACGTTCCCCGCGAGGATCGCGCCCGGTGCCAGGTGCACGTTCGCGCCGAGCTCGCACTCGTGCTCGACGATCGCGCCGGTGTTCACGATGCAATGGTCCCCCACCGACGCGCAGGTGTGCACGACCGCGCGGGGGCCTACGAACACGCCCGCGCCGAGGCGGGCGGTTGCGGAGATCGTCGAGAGAGGGTGAACGATCGTTTCGGCTTTGTCGCCGCGTGCGGCGATGAACTTTCGGCGGGCCTCGATCGACCCGAGCGCGAGCACCCACCGGTCGCCGGCCGCCAGATCCGCGAGCGAGCCCAATCTCGTGATCGAGAGCTTCGCACAGACCGTCGGCTGCGGCGCATCGTCGTAACAGCCGCGCACCACGCGCCCCGCGGCGACCGCGGCATCCGCCACCACCAGCGCGTGGCCACCACCGCCGATGAGGACGATGGGCACGGGTGAGAGCTGCGTCATCAGCCGCACTTTATCACGGTTGGGCCCGAGCGTGTCGGCCCCATGAAGTGCGGCCCAAGCACGTGTCGAGCGGAGGGATCAGCAGCCCGCGTCCCAGTCCGCGAAGAACGCGATCACGTCGTCGCCGTCGGTGCCGCCGTCGCCGGTGTAGTCGGCCTGGCTGATGTCCCAGTCGGCGAAGAACGCGATGACGTCGTCGCCGTCGACGCCGTTGTCGTGGTTCCAGTCGGCCCCGCACGCGGGAACGCCCGTCGCCGGGAGGACCGCCGTTCCGCTGAGGTTGGTCGACTGGGTGTTGATCGACAGGGTCATCAGCAGGTGGGCGGGTTCACCCGTCCCCGAGAGCGGCGGAAGATCGAAGGGCACGTTGGGCTCGAGCGGGACCGGCGTCGTGATCGAGGTCACGGAGGAGACAGCGACCGTGAGCGTGGACGCGCCGGTGGACGTGTTCAGGGTGCCCTGCACGTTCACGGTCGCGTTCTGAACGTTTTGAATCGGTGCCCCCTGGAAGATCACATCCGAGGTCGTCGTGGTCGGCACCGACAGCGTGAAGGTGTACTGGTTCGGGCCCGCGGGGGTCAGGGTGCCGGTGGAGGGGCCGGTCTGCGCCACGTTCACCGCGGCGACTTCGGCGTCGCCCAGCGGAACCGGGATCGGGGCGATGAACGGGTAGGAGAGGTTCGGCGCGGCCGTCAGGAAGGACTGATAGGTGACCGACGTCGTGATCGGGAATCGAGGGTTGGTCGCCGGGCCGATCAGGTTCGCGGCAAGCTGGGAGAGTTCCACGGTGTTGGTCGCCGTATTGGCGGCCAACCGGTACGAGCCTCTCGGCGACCCCGCCAGAGCTCCGTTCGCGGTGCCCGTACCG
>JBMOHX010000603.1:0-2245 GCA_049317625.1 Phycisphaerales bacterium | reverse complement strand
TCGCCGTCATTGACGATGACGTGGGAGCTGCGGGCCCTTTTCTCGTCCAAAGGGAGCTGCGCGGCTTCCCGCTTGGCCAGTTCGCCCTCCGCCCAGCCGCGGCTCTTCACGCGGGCTTCACGCGTCTCGCGCGGCGCGTCGACGAAGAGGATGTGGTCGCAGTCCACGTTTGATCCCGCCTCGAACAGGAGCGGCGCGTCGATCACCACGCCGACGAACCCGCCCTCTCGGGCACGGCGCACGACGCCCTGACGGTCGGCCTTCACCAGCGGGTGCACCAGCGATTCGAGGCGGCGGCGCTCCGCGGGGTCCGCGAAGACGATCTCGCCGACGGCCTTGCGGTCGATCCCGCCCGCCGCGTCGAGCACGCGGCTCCCCCACCACTCGACGAGCTTGGCGACGATCTCGGGTCTGGAGAGGACTGCGCGGGCGTCCGCGTCGGCGTCGATGACGAGGAAGTTCAGTTCCGCGAGAGCCTTCGCGACCGCGCTCTTGCCTGAGCCGATTCCGCCGACGAGGCCGACGACCGGGACCTTTGTCGGTGCCTCTCCTTGGGCGAGGTCGACTGCCTCGCGGAGGATCTTGAGCACCGCCTCCGGGTCCGGGACCATGATCCAACTGAGGACCGGGCCGTCGGAGCCCGCGGAGCTCACGGCGATGGTTCCCGAGCCGGTGAGACGCTCGATGATGCCGCGGGTCATCATCAGGTGCTGAACGTTCCGCAGAGGAACTTCCGCGCGTGCACGCCGCAGCAGGCCGGCCTCGGCGGTGATCCTCCGGTTGGTGAGCGTGTAGCCGCGGGACCAGCGGAACAACACACCGAGCACGAGTGAGATCCCGATCATCCAGCTTGAGATGGTGAGGGCTGGCGGAAAGTTGTTCGCGAGCACGAACTTCAGAACCGCCCACGCCGCGAGGAGAAAGAGCGCTGGACCGATGAAGGGCGCGAAGACCGCGGCGGCGGAGAACCAGGAGGGCGCGAGCCGCAGAATCTCCCGCTCCTGGTCGTCGTGCTTCAACGGCCGTCCCTCCGGAGCACTCCGATGTCGGGGAGGTTCCGGTAGAAGCCGTCGTAGTCCAGCCCGTACCCTACGACGAACTCATCGGGGATGTCGAATCCGACGTAGTCGGGAACGATCGCGACCTTCGCCTTCCCCGGCTTGCGGAGAAGGACGCACGTTCGCAGGGTCGCTGGCCCTTGCTTGAGCACCAAGCTGGAGAGGATGTCGAGCGTCTGGCCGGAATCGAGGATGTCGTCGACGATGAGAACGTGCTTGCCCGCGAGGTTCTTTGAGAGTTCGGTGAGCAGCGAGACACCCTTGCTCTCGACGGACTTCCCGGGGTAGCTGGAGACCCCGACGATCTCGATGCTGAGTTTGAGCGGGAGCTCGCGGATGAGGTCCGCGACGAAGACCATCGAACCGGTCATGATGGGGACGAGCGTGATGTGGTCCGCGGGGGAGTCGATGCGGATCTGGCGCGCGAGGTCCGCGGCCATGAGTGAGCCGATCTCCGCGACCCGTTCGCGGATTCGTTCACGGGGGATGAGGACGCGTTCGAGGTCGCCAACCATTTGAGGAGGGTAGGAAAACGTTCGCTCGGGGGCAACGGTTCAACCAACAGGCCCGGTTACCGCAGGCCCTTCATCTCGCCGGTCCGACGGGCTTTGGCGTACCGCGACAGGGAATCTTCCATCACGGCGTGGGCGGCCTCGGCCGGGAGGATCTCGTCGACTTCGACGTCCTTGCCTTCGAGCATCTTGTAGTCCTCGAAGAACTGGCGGAGCATCTTGAAGATGTGCTTGGGGAAGTCGCTCGCCTTCTGGAACTCGTTGTAGATCGGGTCGCCGGTCATGACCGCGATGACCTTGTGGTCCGGGACGCCGTGGTCGATCATGGTCATGAGGCCCACCGCCCGGGCGTCGCAGAGGCAGAGGGGCGGGATGTCTTCGATGCAGTACACCAGCACGTCGAGAGGGTCTTCGTCCTCGGCGAGGGTCTGGGGGATGAACCCGTAGTTGGCGGGGTAGTAGACCGCGCTGCTGAGGACCCGGTCGAGCTTGAGCAGGCCGCTGCCCTTGTCGATCTCGTACTTGTTCGAGCTGCCTTTGGGCACCTCGATGACTACGGGAAAGTCGGATTCAATATGAGTTTCGTCGATGTAGATGTCGTGCCAGGCGTGCATGGTGCTCCTTGAGGCGCGCCGGGGTTTGGCGCGGCGGGCGAACGATACAAAGCGCCGCCGG
>JBMOHX010000602.1:0-2250 GCA_049317625.1 Phycisphaerales bacterium | reverse complement strand
CGCTGACGCCGCGCAACGCATCGATGAGCGACGGACGAATGATGTTCGAGAGCCACGCGGTCTTCTCGACGGCGTTGCGCACAATCGTTTGCAGATTGTCTTCGCCCGAACCCGCGAGAATGAGTTTGAGTAACGGCCCGATCGCCACAAGACCAGCCGCAAGGCCGCCCGCAGAGATGATGGAAAAGCAAATCGTCCCCACCGCAAGTTTCTTGCGGCGGAGGAGCCGAGTGGCGAATTTCCAAAACGGCGCGCTCTTCATCGTGGCCCATTCTCGCGTGGAACCGCTCCTCGGAGCAAGTCGAGCGTTTCCCAGTAGCGGGGCCAACTTTTTTCGACGCAACGTGGGTTCGCGATCGCGATGCCCGGTGCGCGAGGAAAGCACCGCATGATCGTGCCAACGCTGGCCGCGGTCCTGACCGGCGGGTTCGTTGCGTTGATCACGATCGAGTTGAGTCGTCGGACATACCTCGGCTGGTACACATCGCAACTGACGGGGTACTCGGCTTCAGCGATGCAGCACGCGGCGGAGATCATCCCAAGCAGCTACGCGCTGTTCGCGATCGGGACCTCTCTCGCCTGCGCGTGCGCCGGGGCGATGCTCGGCCGAGGGCTGGCGCGGTTCACCGCCGGCCTGCTCGTACCACCGGCGAAGCTCCACCTTCTGGAGTTCCTCTGGTCCGCGGACGGGAAGAAAATCAGCACAGCAGCAAAGCAGCAGAGCAGCACATAAGCCCGACCGCGGCGGCCCGCACCGCTCCATTCGCAGTTCGCCCCACGCCCAAGGCAAGAGCAGTTTCACCTAGGCTCCAATCGCCTCGCCGAGCAGCCTTCCCGTTGTCAGCCCGAAGGGCTGGGCGTTGATAGCCGGGCGGTGGAGGAGGCTCCGCGACGACACCCCCGGATGCGAGAGGTCCTCCGGTCTGCACCGCGAAGCCGGTGCTCGTCTCCATCGGCGCGTCTCGCACGGCACCCCGGTGATCGCTGGGGAGCCATCGCGGTCTTTCACCCTGGCAACACGCTCATCTTCCCCCCGTCAAAGCCACCTGTGGGATTTGAACCCACGACCTATGCTTTACGAAAGCATCGCTCTACCGCTGAGCTAAGGTGGCACACACCGGGCGATGCCGCCGCGGCTCCCTGATCCGTCTCCGGGTCGGGCCTCAAGTATCGGCCCCCCGAGGGGTGATTTCCACTGCGGCCCACGAACTGAACAAACACCGAGCGCGGGCTCTTCCGCTCACGGCTCCGGCGCCGCGTTCCACCGCGCCCGCCCCACCTGCGGCCGGTGCGAGGCAATCTCAACACTCTTCCCCTCCGTCGTCGCGGCATCAATCCGCGCCCCCGCCGACTTGAGCATCGCGAGCTGACGCTCGCCGATCCGCACCCGCAGGGTCACATGGTCACCCTCGTACGAGCGGTCGAGCACCTCGGACTGCTTCTCGATCACGCTGATCGTCTTCGCCTCGCTCAGCGGCAGCGTCACATCCAACTCGCGGACCTCCCCCTGCACCGCCGCGCGAACCAGCGTCACCAGCTCATCATGCCCGCGCGAGAGCCGCCCCTGCGCATCCGGGATCGCAGAAATCGCGATCGACTCCGAGGCCTTCCGCTGCCACACCAGCAACTCCGCGTTGTCCTTCAGCCGGTCGATCTTGTTGAGGAGCAGCACCCGCCGCGGCGGCTCCCAGAACCGGTCCTCCTCGTGGTGGCTCTTCTTCAGCTCATCAAACAGCTCATCGAGCACCGTGTTCACCGTCTTGTACTGCAGCTCCGCCCCGGGGTCAGAGACGTCCAGCATGATCAGCAGCAAGTCCGCGTGGGTCGCCTCCTCGAGCGTCGCCTTGAACGACGCAACAAGGTGATGCGGAATGTCCCGCACGAACCCGACGGTGTCGGAGAGCATCGCCCCCAACCCGCCCCCAAGGTCCCAGTCACGGGTACGGGTGACCAGCGTCGCGAAGAGCCGGTCATCCGCGTACGCGCCGCCCGCCGTCAGCGTGTTGAACAACGTCGACTTGCCGGCGTTGGTATACCCGACGATGCCGACGGTGAAGTGCTCGCGCCGCCGCGCCGCCACTTCGCGCCTCTTGCGCGCCTGAATCACCTTGCCGCCAATTTCCAGCCCCACCTTATGAATCACGCCCAGAATGTTGCGTTCGGCCACCGGCGCGTCGGGGCCCATCACAAAATCGGGCCCGCCCAAAGCATAAAAGTGGGTGGTGTGATCGGTAAAATAGAAAGCGCTAT
>JBMOHX010000601.1:0-2256 GCA_049317625.1 Phycisphaerales bacterium | reverse complement strand
CAGCGGGCGGACAGGAACGCCGCCGACCAGGCCGCCGCGGCGAAGCTCGCCAAGGAACAGAGCGAGCGTGCGGATGCCAAGGCCGCCGAGGCGGAAGTGGAGCGTGGAAGAGCGGTCGCCGCGGCGGAGAAGATCGAGTACAACTCGTACGTCGCCAACGTGCAAATGGCCGGGGCGGCGATGGAGATGCGGCTCTTCGATCGGGTCCGTCAACGTCTCGACGCGTGCCAGGAGCACCTGCGTGGATGGGAGTGGGATTGGCTCAACGCCGAGGCCGACACCAGTCTCGCCGTGCTGAGGGGCCAGACGGCCTGGGTAAGCTCCGCCACCTTCAGCCCCGATGGCACGCGGATCGTCACCCCGTCGGAAGACGAAACCGCGCGAGTGTGGGACGCCGCCACGGGGGCGAATCTCGCCGAACTCAAGGGGCACACGGACAGGCTGACCTCCGCCACCTTCAGCTCCGATGGCACGCGGATCGTCACCGCGTCGTGGGACAAGACCGCGCGGGTGTGGGACGCGGCCACGGGGGCGAATCTCGCCGAACTGAAGGGGCACACGGACAGGCTGACCTCCGCCACCTTCAGCTCCGATGGCACGCGGATCGTCACCGCGTCGTGGGACAAGACCGCGCGGGTGTGGGACGCGGCCACGGGCGCGAATCTCGCCGAACTGAAGGGGCACACGGGCGTGGTGACGTCCGCCACCTTCAGCCCCGATGGCACGCGGATCGTCACCGCGTCGAGGGACATGACCGCGCGGGTGTGGGACGCGGCCACGGGGGCAAATCTCGCCGAACTCAAGGGGCACACGAACGCGTTGACCTCCGCCACCTTCAGCCCCGATGGCACGCGCATCGTCACCGCGTCGAAGGACAGCACCGCGCGGGTGTGGGACGCGAAGACGGGTAAGAGCCTTGCCGAGCTCAGGGGCCACACGGAATCGCTGTCCTCCGCCGCGTTCAGCCCGGACGGCACGCGGATCGTGACCGCGTCGTATGACAACACCGCGCGGGTGTGGGACGTGAAGTCGGGCGAGAGCCTCGCCGAGCTCAGGGGCCACACGGGCTACGTAATCTCCGCCACGTTCGACCCGGACGGCACGCGGATCGTGACGGTGTCTGAGGACAAGACCGCGCGGGTGTGGAACGCGAAGACGGGTGAGAGCCTCGCCGAGCTCAAAGGTCACACGGGCTGGGTGGTTTCCGCCGCGTTCAGCATTGACGGAACGCAGATCGTAACGGCATCGGATGACCGCACCGCGCGGGTCTGGGACAGCGTCCCGTATCGCGAACGTTTTCCCGCGATCGAAGCCGCACGCAAGGCCGAGGCCAAGGTTCAGCCGATCGTGGCCTCCCGCCTCGCCGCGGGCGAATCACTCCAGGCCATCCGTCAAGCGGCCCTCGCCGACGCCTCCCTCCCAGAGGTCGAACGGCGAGCGTACCTGATCGTAACGACCGCGCTCGCGGAATCTGCCTACAAGGAGGCCTCCGGGCTCAATGACTCGCTCTGGGATCAGGTCGCCAAGCCATTGGCCGACCCTTCGCAAGCCCCAGACATCGCGACCAAGGCCGATCGCCTCCTCGCGGTCTGCGGCAACTACCCAGATCACATCAACACCGTCGGTGTCGCCTTCGTCCGACTCGGGCGATACGCCGAGGCTATCCAGGTCCTCCGCTGCGCCGAAGCGAACTACGAGAAGTGCGGCTACGGCGCACACCCAGCCGACTGGGCCTTCCTCGCGATGGCCCATTGGCACCTCGGTCAACAGGCCGAGGCCCGCGAAGCCCTCGCCACCTTCCGCCGCCTCCGCGACTCGGAAAACTGGCAAAGGGATGCGGACGTCAAGGATTGGTCCCAGGAACTCGACGGTCTTATCAGGTAGCGCTTCTCCACTCCATTACACTCACCGTGCCACCGACTTCCCGCTTTGGGGAAGTCGGTGCTCTTCGAAGTTCGTTCGGCACTCGACCCCAGCGCCGCCGTGGAAGCCGAGTCGTTCGCCCAATTCAAACCCGGCTACGTACCAAAATATTTCCAAACAATCCTTGACTGTTCGCCCGTAATCCGTACACTATACCCATGGAAACCGTCCATGAACCTTCCATCCCGCTCCCCCCGCCAAGCTCTCCCCTGAGCACCCTCCTCTCCACCTTCTTCAACCCCGCCCGCACCCTCACTTCCATCGCCGCCGCGCTCGGTCTCACCCTCGAAGGCCTCCTGAACTACATCGCCACCCCCGAAGTCGCCGCCGCCC
>JBMOHX010000600.1:0-2265 GCA_049317625.1 Phycisphaerales bacterium | reverse complement strand
CCGATGTTCGCGACAACCACCAAGCACAAGCCGGTCCTCGCGGGGATCCCGTACCTGCGCACCTTCCTCGAGTCTCACCCGCGACTCCCGCACCTGGCCATCGGCGGGATCACCCCTGAGAACGCAGCCGATCTCGCCGCGGCGGGCTGCCGGGGCGTCGCGGTGAGCTCGTGCGTGTGCGCCAGCGAGAGGCCGGAGGAGGTCTGCGCGGCGCTGGTGACCGCGCTCAGCGGGGCGCGTCCCGGTAGTTGCGGAGCCAGTGCACCACGGTGCGGGTGAGCACGTCGGTCTCGACGTTGCAGCGCGAACCAACCCGCAGGTCGCCGAGGTTCGTTTTGTCGAGGGTGGTCGGGATGAGCGCGACCTCGAAGGTCCGCGAGGCCGGGTCGACCCTTGCGAGCGTGAGCGAGACCCCATCGAGCGCGACGCAGCCCTTGGGAACGAGGTATTCCATCGCCCCCGGGTCGGCCGCGAGCCGAACCCTCCACTCGCCCGAGGTCTCAATCCCCACCACTTCGGCGACGGCGTCGATGTGCCCCTGGACCACGTGGCCGCCGAGCAGCGTGCTCGCGGTGGCGGCGTGCTCCAGGTTGACGACGGCACCGGGAGTCAGTCCCCCCAGATTCGTGCGGGAGAGGGTCTCGGGGATCACATCGAACGCGAATCGGCCGGGGGCCTCTGCCGACGCCTGGGTGAGGCAGCACCCGTTGACGGCGATGGAGTCGCCCGGGGCGGCGAGATACCCCCACTGCGGGGCCTCGATGACCAGCCGCATCCCCGCCGCAACGGGCCTGAGTTCTGTGACGCGCCCCCGACCCTCGATGATTCCGGTGAACATGGGAGAAGGGTTTGCCCGCCGCGGCGAAACTCAAGCGCTACCGTCTGGATCCTGTTCCGGGTTGGCGGAGTTGACCCGGGGGCGAGAAACCTCGATACTGGAAGCCCCGTGAGCGGCCGCCCCGCTTTAGGGGTTTTCACCGAATCAGTTCCGCGTGGTGCGCGGCAAGTCTTGGGAGCGTCTTTCAATGTCGAACGGCTCGAACCGGTACCCGAAGTTCTCCCGCCCCGAGGGGCTTGGCGCTGCTTGCGTGGTGTGCGTGCTGGGCGCATCGCTGGCTGGGTGTGCGTCGGGTCAGACGACTCCCGAGACGGCGGCGAAGCCCGCACCGAAGGTGACGACGCTGGCGTCGGACCTTGGGATCAAGGTGGACTTCGAGGACTGGAAGAAGCTGGGCTACCGGCTGGACTGGGTGGGGTACGCGGACTCCACGAACCGGCGGGGCGCGAAGGTGAGCAAGGTCGCGACGTTCGAGGACATCGTGGTCGCGTTGAGCTCGGACTCGACGGTCACGGTGCTCGAGGCCTCAACGGGCAAGCGGCGATGGAGCACCGAGCTCAGCGGGCCGCTGACGCGGTTCGTCGGCATCGCGCGGGACCCGGCGGACCCGACGCGGCTGTTTGTCATTAGCGAGTCGGAGTTGTTCGTGCTGTCCACCCCGACCGGGAACCTGGCCGACCGCCAGCGTTTCGAGCGGGTGGTCAACACCGCCCCGATCATCGTCGGCGGCACGCTGGTCTTCGGAACCACGTCGGGCGAGGTGTATGCCCACGACACGACGATCAACACCCGCGCGTGGGGGTTCATCTCCGACGCGAGCTTCGAGGGCAACCCGGTCATGGCCTCCGAGGTTCTGGGCATGGTTTCGCAGAAGGGCGACACGATTTTCCTGTCACCCGAGGGACGTATCGTCGGCCGTCAGCGGATCTACGGCGGGGTGGCGACGAACCCTGTTTCGAACGGCAAAATGCTGATCATCGCCGGGCTCGACCAGTCCCTTTGGGGCTTTGACCCCTTCGGCTCGTCGAGCTGGCGCTACCGCACCTCGGTACCGCTGCGGGTTCAGCCCAGCGCCGCGGGCGACCGCGTGTACTGCGAGGTCGCGGGCGAAGGCCTGTTGTGCTTCGACGCGGAGACGGGCGCGGTGAACTGGCGTGCGAAGGACGCCCGGGGCACGGTCTTCGCAGAGCGCGCGGGCAAGCTCCTCTCGTGGAGCGAGGGCGAGGTCTTCCAGCTCGACCCGCAGAACGGCGACATCATCGAACGCGTGAAGACGCCGGGAATGACCGGCTCGTATACGACGGACTTCGTCGACGGGCTCTTGTACGTGACCAGCGACACGGGCGCGATCGCCAAGTTCTCGGCGAAGTAGCAGTCCGGGGCGGAAGTTCAGTCTGGGTCCGCGCGGCCAACGAAATACCTCGTCG
>JBMOHX010000599.1:0-2266 GCA_049317625.1 Phycisphaerales bacterium | reverse complement strand
GAGCTCCGCCATCGACCATTGGAAGACGACGGGCGTGCAGGAGAACAGGAAGAGGCCGAGCGGATCGAGCGCGACGCCGAAGACGCGCCCGAACTCGGCGGCGAAGGACGTTCCGAAGCGTTCCAGCAGCGAGTCGACGAGCAGGCCGAGCAGCGGCGGGCCGATCTCAATGAGCACGAGCAACAACAGGCCGGAGATCATCGCGTTGCCGCTCTTGCGGAAGCTGACGGACCAGAAGATCGAGGCGATGCAGGCGAGCGCGGCGCGCGCGAGCGTGAGCGCGGTGAGCTGCACGATCATGACCCCTGAGACGCCGCCGAACGCGCGCACGGCGAGGAGCAGCGGGGCGGTCGCGAGGCCCAGAATGATGATCTCGACGAGGATGCTCAGCGTCTTGCCCAGGACAATCTGCCAGGCCCTGAGCGGGGTTGTCATGAGCGCGCCGAGGGTTCCCATCCGGCGTTCGTCCGCGATGGACGATCCGCCGCGGCTGACGGCGACGAGCGTGAGTCCGATGAAGGCGCACCAGCTGATCGTCATGGTGACGCCGGGGGCGACGGACTGAAACTGCTGCAGACGCGCCGCGGGGCCCTCCTGAGCCCCGCCCATGCTGTTGATCCCCGCTGAGGTCACGAGCGCGGCAAACCCCAGGGGCGCGGCGACGAAGAGGCCGCGTGTGACGTACGTCGAGACGCGTCGGCCACTGACCGCGATCTCCTTGTGGAAGACCGCACCCGGGATGCCGCGGACGATCTCGACGGGATTGAGACCTGCGAGGACGCGCCGGGCCCAACTCCTCCGGGACATTTCCGCGATCGGGGCATCGGGTTGCGGGGCGTTCACTGGAGCGCCCCGGTTGTGAGGCGGAGGAACGCGTCCTCGAGCTTGACCTCCTCGGGTTGGAACAGGTCGATGCGGGCGCCGCAGCCGATGAGGATCTCGATGACGAAGTGGTGGCCGTGCTTGCCCTCGCCGAGTTCGACGATCATCTCACGCGGGTTGTCGGCGGACATCACGACTCGGCGGACGCGTTTGTCCCCCTCGAGCAGCGGGCGGACGAGCTCGGCGGGAGCGCCGCCATCTTCGAGCCGCAGCCGGATGCGTTCGGAGACGCCGGACATCTGCCGGGTGCGGTCGAAAGCCTCGGTGATGCTGCCGCTGTAGAGCAGCTTGCCGCGCTCGATGATGCCGATGCTCGTGCACATCTCGGCGAGTTCGGAGAGGATGTGGGAGGAGACCATGAGGGTCTTGCCCATCCGGCCGAGTTCGAGGAGCAGACTGCGCATCTCGATGCGGGCGCGCGGGTCGAGGCCGCTGGCGGGTTCGTCGAGGAACAAGACCTTGGGGTCGTGGACCAGCACGCGAGCAACGCCCAGACGCTGCTGCATGCCGCGAGAGAGCGAGTCGACCAGCGCGTGGCGTTTCTCGCGGAGGTCGGTGAGTTGAAGGACCTCGTCCACGATGCGGACCCGTTCCTTGCGTCCGATCTTGAAGGCCGCGCCGAAGAAGTGCAGGTATTCCTCGACCGTGAGATCGTCGTACACGCCGAGGAAATCGGGCATATACCCGATCACCCGGCGGATATCGTCGCCCCTGGTCGCGATGTCCAGCCCGGCCACCGCGGCGGTGCCGCTGTCTGGCTTGAGGAGGCACGCGAGGATCTTCATGGTCGTCGACTTGCCGGCGCCGTTGGGGCCGATGAAACCGAAGACATCGCCCTTGCCGATCGACAGGGAGAGACTCTCCAGGGCGCAGAGATCTCCGAAGCGCTTGGTAAGCCCTCTGGTTTCGATCATGGGGTCGCACCTTCGATCGGCGCGACGATCCGCGCCATGAGCCAGCGGGAAGTGATGAGTCCTTGCTTCGCGGGGACCCCGGGGATGGTTGACGAGGTCACCTTCAGGTAGAGACAGCCGTAGTTGCCGCTTTGGACCTGCGCTGCGACGGCGTCGGCGCGATCGCCCGCCCCTTGGAGCGAGAAGGCCTCCGACACCGGGTGCGTGACGAGACCAGGCATTACAGGCAAAGGTTGCGACCGTGGTGCGTCCGGCTTCGGGCGGAAACTGGCCTTGGCCGCGTCGATCGGCTCGACCGATTCCGAGAGCGCGGTGCGGCCGGAGGGCTGCGAGAAGGTCACCCGGTAGTACTGGCCGCCGATCTCGAGGCGTGAGTCCGCGATGACCCCGTCCGCCGGCAGTCCGTCGAGCGTGACGACGACGCCGAAGGAGTCCCGCTTGATACGCGCGGTGATGGTGTCTTCGCCCGC
>JBMOHX010000598.1:0-2267 GCA_049317625.1 Phycisphaerales bacterium | reverse complement strand
GGGTCGCGGTCGGGGTCGCCGAAGGTGTAGAGCTGTTCGAGGTAGACGCGGGTGAGGCCGGTTTCTTCTTCGAGCTCGCGGAGGGCGGCGCGTTCGAGGGATTCGTCCATGTCGACGAAGCCGCCGGGGAGCGCCCACTTGCCCTTGTGAGGGTCGCTCGCGCGGCGGATGAGCAGGACCTTGAGGTCGTCGGCGTCGAGGCCGAAGATGACGCAGTCGACGGTGAGCGAGGGGCGTGGAAACTCGTAGGTGTAGCTCATTGTGCGGGATCCTTCGCGACCTCGGCCTCGAGCTCGGCGAGTTCTTCTGCGAAGCCGCCGGAGAGGATGGGGAATCGGCACCAGGTCTTGGGGTCGAGGTTGTGGTCGTCGAGGTGGAAACTGGGCGCGTAGCGCTCGCGCTTCCACTGATTGCGGCTCCAGAGTCGGAAGAACTTGGAGACCCACGCGAGCACGAGCGTGCGCGGGCGGGAGGGCGCGGCGGCGCAGACCGAGAGGAACACCTCGCGCGGGGACTGCTTGGCGGTGATAGCGAGGTCCTCGATCATCTCGAGGACGTCGTAGGGCATGAGGTCGCCCTCGCTGGTTTGGCCGAGTTCCGCGGGGCGGAGTTCGGGCGTTGGTGTGCGGGCGGTGATCACGGAGAGCGCGGAGAGGGGGCCGAACCCGTTGGGGCCTTCGCTCTGCATCCAGCGGAGCCACGAGAGGAGGAAGGCCTTGTCGATGCCGGCGATCGGGGAGAGGCCGCCGCAGGTGTCGCCGTCCATCGTCGCGTACCCCACCGCGGCTTCGGAGCGGTTGCTGGTCGAGAGCAGGAGTGCGTCGGCGATGTTGGCGAGCAGCCATGCGCCGGGGCCGCGGGAACGGGCTTGGATGTTCTGGAGCGTGAGGTCGTCGGTGTTCCACGCGAGCGGGCGGCCGATGGCGCGTTCGGCGCGGGCGATGTACTCGCGGGCGATGGGACCGACGTCGAACTCGTGGTGCTTTCCGCCGAGAGCCGCGGCGAGTGATGCGGCGGCGGCGCGTGAGCCTTCGGTGCTGCCTTCGGCGGACTGGTAGACGGTGGTGAGGAGCGAGGCCATCCACGCGGCGGCGGTGGGGGCGCTGGGTTTGATGTACGAGAGTTTCGCCGCGAGGCCTTCGGGGCCGAGTTCCTTCAGCGCGAGATCGACCATCATGCGGACAAGGGAGATGACGCCGCCGGAGTCCGCGCCGCCGCTGAGGGAGACGACAAAGCCCTTCGAGCGGCTCTTGCGGAGGTAGTCGAGGAGGCCGAGGGAGACGGCGCGGGTGAACTCTTCTTCCTTCACGCGCGGGGAGAGTTCCCAGGCTGGGAGGGTGGGCGGTTTGGGCGCGACGGCGCCGGCATCGGGCCAGCGGAAGTCGGTGCGGACGCAGAGGTGGTCGGGGCCGGATGCCGGTTGGAAGCTGGCGGTGCGGGCCTGGGAGGTGCGTTGGCGGTGGATGTCGACGGTGGCGCGGGTGAGAAGCCAGTCCTTGGTGCTGAGGCGTTCGCCGCGGGCGAGGAGTTCGCCGCAGGAGGCGATGAGGACGCCGCCGTCGTAGATTGCGCGGCCGGCCTCGTTGCCGAGGAGGTTGGCGTAGAGGTAGGCGGTGCCGAAGGCGCGGGAGCCTTCGAGGACGAAGCGCTCGCGGACGTTGATCTTGCCGAAGGCGAAATGGGAAGCGCTGGGGTTCAAGATGACGTCCGCGCCGTAGCTGGCGAGGCGTGCGCCGGGGCGCTGCGCGACCCAGGCGTCTTCGCAGATCTCGAAGCCGACGCGGACGCCGCCGATATCGAACATGAGGTCGCCGAAGGGGAGCGTGCCGAAGGGGGTTTCGACTTCCGACCGGACGCCGTCGGGCCACGCCTTGAACCAGCGGGGTTCGTAGTGGAGACCTTCGCCTGCGAGGTGGCGTTTGGCGACGATGCCGACGACGCGGCCGTCGACGGCCATGGCGACGCAGTTGAAGAGGCCGTTGCGGTAGAGGATGGGGAGGCCGAAACAGACGGCCATGCCGCGGGATTCGTGGAGGAGTTCGCTGACCATCTGCCAGCAGCGGTCGCGGAGGTCGGTGGCGGAGAAGGCGTCTTCGCAGCCGTAGCCGCTGGTGCACATCTCGGGGAGGCAGAGGAGGCTGACGCCGGCGGCGCGGGCTTCGCGGATGGCGAAGAGGAGATTGGCGCGGTTGGAGCGCCAGGCCATGGGGGTTTGGTTCACGGCTGCGCCGGCGAGTGTGATGAGTTTCATCGGGCGGTCTCCGGGG
>JBMOHX010000597.1:0-2268 GCA_049317625.1 Phycisphaerales bacterium | reverse complement strand
TTCCGGCCAGCGGCCTGACCTTCAGTAGACTGCTGGGCCCGCGCGGGCATGGCGCGGTAGGCGTTTCGAGTGGGTGCCGATCGAGCTCTCGCAATCGCCGGCCTCGCCGGGTCTCCTCACCGCGGAGCCGACGAGGCGCCGGGGGCCGCGCCTTGCGGACTTGCTCCGGCCGCGCGGGCGGCCGCCGCGGCGTTGCTTCGAACTTCCATCCATGACAGGCCGACTATGAGTGCCCCGAGAAACAAACCCCCGAGGAGGAGGAAATGCCCGGCGGCCAGCGCTTGGATCGTCCACGACCTCCCGAAGAGCCGCATCGCGATCGGGGCGTCGGCGGCGAGTTCGATGTTCATGAAGGCGTACGTCGGTGCCACGATGGCGGCGGCGCGCGCGATCCTCGCGACGCGGCTGCCCCGAGCCTTGGCGGGATCGCTCCCCAGGAGTGAGAGCGCGACCAGGAAGCAGATCATGAGGATTGGCGAGAGCCAATCGATCATCCACCGCAGCTTGTACACGTCGCCGATCGTACCAACGGCGATCACGACAACGGCGAACGCGAGGATGAGCACCACGGGGAACGCGCGGATGAGAACCATGGGCTGCTTGAGGACTCGCATGACCATTGTATCTGTGAGGCCAGCGTGGCGGAGGCACGCGTCATCGACGCGTCTGGAACGCCCCACCCTACACGTGCTTCTCCGCCGCCTCCACCACGTTCAGCAACAGCATTGACACGGTCATCGGCCCCACGCCGCCCGGCACGGGGCTGATGGCACCCGCAACTTGCTTCACTGACTCGAAGTCGACGTCCCCCACTGTCCGGGTCTTGCCGTCGGCGCCCGTCACGCGGTTCACGCCAACGTCGATGACGACAGCCCCGGGCTTGACCATGTCGGCTTTGATCAAACCGGGCACACCCGCCGCGGCGATGAGGATGTCTGCCTGGCGTGTGAGTTCGCGGATCTCGGGGGTGTACTTGTTGCAACTGACAACGGTGGCGTCCTGTCGCATGAGCAGAACGGCGATGGGCTTGCCGACGACGTCGCCTGCACCGACCACGACCGCGAGTTTGCCGCGGAGGAAGGGGTCGACGCGTTGGCCGGGGACATCAGCGATGCCGTAGTGGTTCTGGAGCATCTTCAGCACGGCGAGGCCCGTGCACGGGGCGAGTGAGGAACGCCCGTAGACCACGTTTCCGATGTTCGCGGGGTTCACACCCTCGACGTCTTTGTCGGGAGCGATGAGGCGTTGGACCTGGTAGGGGTCGACGCCCTCGGGCATCGGCAGGTGCACCATGATCGCGGTGACGTCGTCCTGCGAGGAGAGCAGGAGCACGCGGCCGGCGATGTCGTCGAAGATCGACTGGTGGTCGAGGCGGTGGAGCTTGTAGTCGATGCCGAGCATCTCGCAGGTGCGGGCCTGGTTTTCGGCGTAGACGCGCGCGGCGTTGTCGCCCCACTCGACGAGGATCGCGTCGAGGCGCACTTTCGCGCCTCGCGCACGAACCGCGCCCACACGTTCCTTGATCGCTTCTCGATAGGCCTTGGCCAGTTGCACGCCGTCGATGATGTTTGCCGCCATAGCCCCTAGCGTAGCTTTCCGGAACTTGCGAAGGACTCGTGCGTACGAATGGGGTCCTCGCTCGAAAGGAGACGCCCGATGAAGCCGCACGCACTCTGCCTCGCCTGTATTCTCTCCGCTCCGGCAGCACTTTGGTCGCCCGCGTTCGCCCAGAACCACGCCGCGCCAGACGCGACGCAGGTACCGGTGGACGCGAAGGAGCTCGGCGCGAAGCTGGATGCCCACATTCTCAAGAATCACCTCGGCCAGTTCTGGGGGCAGGTCCTCGTGGCCCGTGGCGGCGAGATCATCCTCGCGAAGGGGTATGGCGTCGCGAACGATTCGCTGCGGGCGCTCGATTCGCACACGCTGATGGACATCGGCTCCATCTCGAAGCAGTTCACCGCGGCGGCGATCCTGAAGCTCGAGATGCAGGGCAAGCTCTCGACCGACGACAAGGTCTCCAAGTTCTTCCCGGATGCGGGGGGAGCAGCCGACCGGATCACGCTGTACCAGCTCCTCACGCACACTTCCGGGCTCAACGAGAGGGGCACGATCCAGTCGCTGGCCTTCCCCGATCGGGACCGAGCCGTGAGCCTCACGATGAAGACCACACTCAAGCACGAACCCGGCGAGACATTCGAGTACTGCAACGGCGGGTACGTCGTGCTCGGCGCGGTGGTGGAGAAGGCCTCGGGCGCGAAGTTCGAG
>JBMOHX010000596.1:0-2273 GCA_049317625.1 Phycisphaerales bacterium | reverse complement strand
GGGAGTGGATGAAGAGTGGTGAGCGGTGGAGTCTGCCCATCTGCCCCTTCAACAGCTCCCACGTCGGCGGCTCCGCGTACGTCGGCCGCCTTCCCAGCGGGGCGATCTGCGCGGGCTGCCACCACAACTCGTGCTCGGGCTGGGGTTGGAAGGAGCTGCGCGAACACCTCGCACCCTCGCCGTCATGGAAACCCCACGATTCCACGCAAGATGACGAGGTTTCCCGGACACCGAATCCCAGCGTGCCCAGTGCCTTCATCCCCTTCCCGGCGGATCTCCCCCCGGAACCCATCTCTTCGTACATCAAGGACGCCGCCGCGGCCATGTCCTGCGACACAGCCCTCATCACGCTCCCGATCCTCGCAGGGTTGGCGTGCGCGATCGGCACGACGCACCGGATCGAGCTCAAGCCCGGCTGGACGGAGCCCGCCATCGTCTGGGCTGTGCCGGTTTCGGAGTCCGGCACGGTCAAGACCCCCGCGCAGCGTGCGGCGCTCATGTTCCTCCGTCAAGCGCAGGACTCCGCTTTCCAGGCGTACGAACTCGATCGGGCGGACTTCGAGGCGAGAATGAGCTCCTACGAGCTCGAACTCGCTCAGTGGAAGACGAAGGCGAAGAAGGGCCCGACATCCACCGGCGAGATGCCTCCAAAGCCTGCGGAGCCCGTGCCGGTTCGCTTCTGTGTCTCCGATGTCACGATCGAGGCGCTCGTTCCGCTGCTTCAGGCGAATCCACGTGGCCTGCTGCTCGTCCGGGACGAAGTGTCCGGATGGATCGCCAGCTTTGACGCCTACAAGAGCGGAGGCAAGGGTGGTGGAGACGCCGCGCACTACCTGTCCCTGCACAGCGGCGAATCGATCACCGTCGATCGCAAGTCCGGGACGCCACCCACGATACACGTACCGCTCGGAGCACTTTCCATCGCGGGGGGCATCCAGCCGGGTGTGCTCGCGAAGCACATGTCGAAAGACCACCGCGAGAGCGGACTGCTCGCCCGCATGCTCCTGGCGCAGCCCCCCCGCCGACCGAAGGTCTGGAGCGAGAAGTCGGTTGCGGTCGAGCTTGAGGCGCGTGTGCGTGCCGTCTTTGGGAGGTTGCTCGCGCTCAAGCACGACCGGGAACCGTTTGATCCGGAAACCGAGTGTCGCGCACACATCGTCACGTTGACACCCGAGGCAAAGCGCGCGTTCGTCGAGTTCTTCAACAAGCACAACAAGCAGCAGTCCGAGCTCTCCGGCGATCTCGCCGCGGCGTGGAGCAAGCTCGAGGGCTACGCGGCCAGGTTCGCGCTGATCATCCACCTCGTCCGGTACGCGGCGAACGATCCGGCTGTACCGTCGCCGCTCACGCCGGTCGACGAAACGAGCATGAGGAATGGCATCGCGATGTCACAGTGGTTCGCGAACGAAACCGAACGTGTGTACGCGATCATGGTTGAGAGTCCGGGAGCAAAGGCAACCCGGGAACTCGTCGAGTGGATCGCCGGACGCGATGGCGTCGTCACCGCGAACGATCTCGCCAACGGCAGGAGAGAGTTCAAGCAGAACCGCGAGGGTGCAGAACTCGCGCTCGTCTCGCTCGTTGAGCGTGGCCTCGGGGACTGGGAGCCGGTGCCGCCAGGCAGCAAGGGCGGTCGCCCCACTCGGCGGTTCCGCCTTCGCCAAGTATCCGCGGATGACACCGCCTCTCCCACCAACTGCCCGCGGTCTAACCAAGACCCGCCGGCGTCCGCCGAGACATGGGGTGTGGGATGAACCAAGACCTCGCTCCCACCGGTGCCCTTCTCGTGCTGCTCGGCCGGGCCGCAATCTCCCTGTCCCCGCATCCAACGGATCCGCATCTCATCCGATGGTTTCCAGCAGAAGCGCCGAAGGGGCTGCTTCGTCATCTCCTGGCGGAGAAGTCCGCCATCCTGGTCATGCTTGGCCAGCCCCTGTGCTTCGCGACCGACGCGGCAAGGGACGTCTTCGAGGAGCGGATCGGAATCGCCACGTCACTCGAGATGGACTGCAACGTCGGATCTCCCGCCTGGCTCATCGCTGTGGGCGAGGCTCTGGAGCTCGATGCTGCCCGCATCAATCAAGCCCTCCCCACCATCGAAACCTGAAGCTCACCGCACTCCGTTTCATCCCGCGTTACACTTCCACAAGGAACCCCACCATGGCCAGCCTCAGTACCGACGCCAACGACTTCAAGCGCATCCTGTTCTGCGGCGCAAACCGCAAGCGCTTCACCATCCGCCTGGGCAAGATGCCGCTCAAGCTCGCGCGCAG
>JBMOHX010000595.1:0-2276 GCA_049317625.1 Phycisphaerales bacterium | reverse complement strand
TCAAGGTCGCAATCGCCTGTGCGACCAAGTCGGCTGGCGGGCTGAAGCATGCTGAGTTGTTCGATATCGCACGCCAGTTCGACGTCTCGATCGAAGCGATGTTGTGGCGCATCCATGGAGTGTTCAACCGCAGCCGGGAGGCCACGGAACGCGATATCGCGGTTTGCAAGGCGATGCGAGATGTGTTCGATGTTCGGGAGGATGCTCGGCCGCCAGCACTTCCCGAGCGGTATCGTGCCCTTGCATTGCGAGCACTGCGGGAAGGTGAATTGTCTGTGGGTCGAGCTGCTGAGTACCTAGGGGTAAGCCGGCAGGAAGCAATGGCTATGGACGACGTCGAGGATGTCAAGGATGACGCGATCTCGCTTGGTCCTGCTTGATACCAATGTCGTTCTGCGGCTCTTTGAGCTTGGGATCTGGCAGGCAGTCACGCAGAGGTATCAGATTGTTCTCGCACAGACCGTCATCGACGAGTCCCAGTTCTTCACGCGCGATGACCAGCGACACGACATCGAGTGGGGCCCCATCCTTGCATCGGGTGAGGTCGAAGTTCGTAGCGCTGCCGCGGCGGACGTCGCGAAGTTCTGTGGCCGCTTCGATCGCAACTACCTGGAGAAACTCGACCCCGGCGAAGCTGAGTCATTGACACTAATGCAGCAGGAGACGCAGGCATCGATCTGCTCCGCAGACAAGATCGTGTGGAGAGTGCTCGGCAATACCGGTCAGGGCGAGCGGGGAGTCTCATTGGAGGAACTTCTGCAGCACATCGGCCTCACGAAGGGGCTGCCCGATCGGTTCTCCAAGCGATTCCGTGAGAAGTGGACGAAGGGTGGTGGTGCAGATCAGTTGTGGGGCTACGGGGATCGCGGGACGTGACACTCGCTTTCCGACCGGCGAGCAGTTCGCACCAGCAAAAACGAAAAACGCCGGTCGACCCGGCGTCTTCTTCAAAGTGGAGCGGACGTGAGTCGAACACGCGACCTCATCATTGCGAACGATGCGCTCTACCAACTGAGCTACCGCCCCAAAACCAACGGCTTCACCGACCTTCCGGGCCTCCGGACGACCGGTCCCGCCTCTGTTTCGCCGCGGCTTGATTGCCGCGTCGTGCAGGGTGAGGAGCATATGCCCCCGCCACAAGAAAGAAAACCACTGGCACATGGTGTCAGGTTGATTTCGGTGCCGCTGCGACGCTCACGGACGCCCAAAACCTCGCGAGTTGGACCGATCAAACGCCGCCGGAGCCTGCACGGCAACACGTGCTCGCCAACCCACCAGGTGCCCTGCGCCGCGGCGAACCCGCTCGTGCGTTCGCCACCCCCCGGGCGTACAACGATCTCGCGCTCCCCGCCCTCTCCAAGGCCCCATGGCCCCCTCACACCACCTCGCGCCCTCCGCACGCCTCTGACCCCGATCAAACCCAGCGCGCCCGCCCCACAAGCACAACCCATCAACACACATGCCCGGGGCGTCGC
This sequence comes from Phycisphaerales bacterium, assembly GCA_049317625.1. Classification (GTDB taxonomy): domain Bacteria; phylum Planctomycetota; class Phycisphaerae; order Phycisphaerales; family UBA1924; genus JBEIUO01. The sequence continues at coordinate 801 of JBMOHX010000595.1, read as the reverse complement.
ACACAACGGTGCGGCACCCCGGGCACGATGATTGATCCACGTGGTTCGGCAGACACCTGACGCACCGGACCGTCAAACGCTTTCATCAACCCGCCGCAGCATGGTTGTGCTCATCTGGCATGTGCTCATCTGGCACGTGCGAACCGCAGCGTGTAGTTTCCCTCGATCCGGTGTTCACCACCGCCCCGCTCAGGCGCGGCGGCGACGGCGGGTGCAGCCCAGCGCCGCAAGCGCCACCGTTGCGGCAACGCCCGGCGCGGGCACCGATTCGGAGCGGTTGAAGCCGCCGAACTGCGGCCAGTTCACCTGACCCGAACCCGTCAGCGATCCGACGATCAGGTTGCCCGTCACCAGACCCGACGAGAAGTGCGTCGCGGCATTCGCGGCGAGCATGTTCACTGTGTTGCCACCCGACAGGTTCAGCGTCGTCGCCTGGTTCATGTTCAGCAAAGTGTCGGTGCTGGCCGCACCGTTGGTGTAGGTCCACGTCTTGCTCGAAAGCGTGATCGAGCTGCCGCCGACATTGCAGATCACTGCGCCAGCGCCGACAATCCGGACGCCCCACGCAGCCGAGAAGTCTCCCGTGCTGAAGTTCACCACCGTCAGCGGGCCCGATGCACTCACAATCAGCTCGCCGAAGTTGTTGGTGTAGCTGGTCGTCGCCGGAAGGCTCGCGGCATAAGTGCCAACGCTCGCAAAATAGGCCGACACCGCATTGAGATCGACCGTCGATGAGAAGGATGCGTTCTGCGTGAGCGAGCCGTTGATCGTGAGCGAGTTCCCGGCGGTCTTGATGCCGCC
>JBMOHX010000594.1:0-2278 GCA_049317625.1 Phycisphaerales bacterium | reverse complement strand
TCTCACCAAACCCCTTCCCCGGAAGGGGTTTTTCGTTTTTCTCGCGTGTCTCGCCGCGGCCACGCAACATCGTTCCGTTTCGTTCGACAACCTCGCAACCACTCGAGGACTCACCCCATGAACACGCCGCAACTGGCTGCCTCCCTTGGCGGCTCATCGAAGAACGTCACCTCCCTCTCCGCGGATCGAAGCGACGGCGGCGCGCGAGGTTCGGCCGCGGCATCGTCGCCGGCGGTCACGGTCCAGACGAACTACGTCGACGACGCGACCGCGTGGTCCGACGCCCTTGCCTCCTGGCTCCCCACCAACCAGGCGGCGCAACAGGTGCAGTAAGCACCGGAGAAAATGCGATGTCACGTGTTTCCGCTTCCTGGCCTCAGGCCTGGAACACCCAGCCGGCTCAGTATCAGTCGGTTCAGCAGTCTCAGTGGCCACCGATGACGCTCGCGCGACCGCAAGCTGCGGCGCAGGGCACGGCGCCGGTGGCCGCCGTCGAGACCCTTCCGCCCGGGGCGTTCGGCTCGGTGAGCCGCACCGCGGATCAGTGCAGCATCCCGGGAGCCGCGAGGACACTCTCGAAGTTCGCGGATGCGGTCTACCCGGACTCCTCTACGAAGCTGCCCGAAGGCGCAGTTCTCGAGAAGTCCTTCGACGAGTCCAGCGGCTTGCAGGGCGGCATCTACCGCGCGACGGTGGAAGGACAGGAAGTCCGCATCCTCTCCTTTCGGGGCACCGAAAACGACCGCGGGCTCTGGGAGGCGATCAAAGATTGGGGCACAAACGCCTTGCACGGGATCGGGTTTGCCGGGTTCGGGCGCGACCCCGGTGCGCTCACTCGCATGCCGGCGCAGTACCGGCAGGCTGAAGCGATTGCCCGCCAACTCGCCGCGACTTCGGACCTGCCTGTCATGATCACGGGCCACTCGCTGGGCGGGGGACTGGGTGCCTACGCGGCGATGCAAACCGGCCTGCCGGCGATCGTGTTCAACGCGGCGGGCCCGCAGGTTCCCAGCTATATCCGCATGGCGATGGCCGGGCTGGACAGCGACTCTCGCGGCACGGAGCTGATCACGCAGGTGAGCTCGGGCCAGGACTGCCTGACCAACGGCATCGTCGGCGCGTTGGCCGGTCGCAACTGGGCCGCGGGGAGCAACGTCTGGGAGGTCAACACGTTGGGCCTGCGCGGTGATTCGTTGGGCGACGATTCGGGATTCTGCTCGAACCACAAGATGGATCGTCTCGCCAAGGCGCTCGATGAGAACCGGCCGCTCTACCACGACGAGGCGCGGCCCACACGCGGCGGGGGCCAGTTCGGCTCGCTCTACAAGACCCCCCCGATGGCCTGATCGCTCCACACACAACCACACACACGGCCGCGAGCGGACCTTCCGCTCGCGGTCTTGTTTTTCTGACATTCCGGGCGCGCCGAGCGTGTGTCGCGGGCGGAATCGTGAGCAAGGTCCGCAACAACGCGAGGCCGCGAGCGACAACTTGGTGTCGACTTACGAATCTTACCTGTTTCAAAGGAGCAGTCACATGTTTGGTGGAATCGGCAATATCTTCAAGGGCGTTTCGGGCCTCTTCGGTGGCGCGGCCGGCGGCGCGGGCGGCATCGGCGGGATCTTCGGCAGTGTGCTCGGCGGCGTGCTCGGTGGCGGGGGCAAGAGCCAGGCCAACCCTCTGCAGTCGATGTTCGGCGCGGTGACGGAACTCTTCAACAAGGGCCCGATCCAGGAGGGTGCTGAGCAGACGCAGGGCTGGCAGCCCAACGCCGAGGCGCAGAGCCAGAACCCGCTCATGGCCGTGGTCGACAAGCTGATCGGCCTGGTCACCAGCCTCGTGAGCTCGCTGATGGGCGCGCTCGGTATGGGTGGCGGCGCTGGCCAGGGCCAGAACCAGCTCCCCGGTGGCGGTCAGGGCCAGATCCTCCCGGTACGGCCGAACCCCTTCGCGGATGCGCAGGGCGTGAACGCCAAGGACACCCCGTTCTGATCATCTACGAGCCTGAACCTTTAGAGGAGTACACCAATGAACATCGCAAACGGCACACAGTATCGCCCGGCCATTGAAGCAAACATCGGAAGGACGACGGAGCAGATGCTCGGACGTCCCGGCGCCAACCTGACCGCGGTAAGGGACTGCATGATTCGGCCCGGTGATCTCCGTACGTTTCCGGGGCTGATCGACACTCGCCTCCCCCAACCCCCACTCGGCCTTCCCGTCCCCGGCAACGACCAGAACGCGCTGATCGCGATCATCGACAAGCTGATCGGCCTCA
>JBMOHX010000593.1:0-2280 GCA_049317625.1 Phycisphaerales bacterium | reverse complement strand
TGCGTACGTCCGCACCCTTGGTGATCGTTTTTGGTGGGGCGGAGGTTGTGGGTGTTTGGGGAAGGGTGGTTCGTACGCCCTCAGCCGGGCGGAGGAGGTCGGGCTTTCGGTGGCTTGCTCGCAGGGCCTCGCCGCGGCGCTGTTGGGGCGAGCGAGGTCGGCACGAAGACTGGTTGAAAAACGCTTGGACATCGTCACACGGGTGTGGTCGCCACGTGGCGGACTTTGGTCGGTCCGGCGGGGTAGGGTGCGACGACTTCGTCGCGTTCTTCGAACGCTGGGACGCCGTCTGCAGAGGGATCGTCCGCGACTCGGTCGTTGAACCGCATACCCGATCGTGGTAGGCTGACCGCGCTGGGATCACGTCCCCGCGACAGGAGCACACCGATGCGTTCTCAGCTTCTCGCGTCCCTCTGCGGGCTGGCCGGACTCGCCGCCTCCACGGCCTGCGGACAGACCGTTACCGCACTCATCCACGAAGGTTCGCCCATCGGCAGCGGCGGGCTCACCGTGGCAACGAACGGGATCATCGCCTGCGCAGCGAACGACGCGGGTGGTTACATCGTGTCACTCAACGCGAGCGATGGGCTCACGTCGTTCTGGGGCAGTGCGTCCGGCGGCCCGGGTGCCATTCTCCGCACGGAGGGGCAGGTCGGGCTCTATCTGCAGACCGGTTTCGAGACGTTCTTCGGTTTCTCGAACTCGGGCGGGATCGCCTACAGCCCGACGCTCGGCGGCGGCGAGGACTCGGTGTGGCTCGACGATGCGCCACTCGCGATTGCCGACCTCCCGATTCCGACCATCGCCGGGCAGTTCTGGTCGTTCGCCAGCCGACCGACGGTGACGAGCAACGGTGTGCCCTTCTGGGTCGGTGGCCTCACCGCGACCGCCGGCGGTGCGACGCAGAACCGCGGGCTCTTCCGCGGGGTTGATGCCACGCCGGTGCTCAAGGGCGGAGATCCGCTCGCCAACATCTCGGAACTCGTTGCCGCGGGCAGCTCTGTGCAGTTCACGTACAAGGTCTCGGGCTTGGGCACGAACTGGATCGGCATGGTGGGGATTTCCGCCGCGACGGCCAGTGATCGCGTGGTCGTGGTCAACAACGCCGTGCCGATCGTCAACGGCGGTCTGCTGCGAGAGGGCGTCTTGGTCCCCGTCGTCTCCGGCGGCAGCGGCATCGAAGCCTGGTCGAACTGGAGCGACTTTGGGATCAACGAGTCAGGGACGTACCTGGCGTGCGGCAACACGAACGGTGCCGCGGCGGGGAACGATTTCGTTTCGCTCAACGGCCGGATCATCCTCCGCGAGGGCGCGACGATCGACGGCCTGCCGATCACCGGCGCGGTGCAGGAGGCCGACCTCAATGAGTCGGGCGACTGGATGGTCTGCTGGAACGTGAACAGCGGTGGAACGCGTGAAGCGATCATCTTCAACGGCCGGTTGCTCATCAAGGAAACCGATCCGATCGATTTCGACGGGGACGGCGCGCCGGATACTGGCGTCACGCTCGTGGACATCACAGGGATCGACAACGTGCACATGTCGGACCGCAGGGCTGGCGGGCTTGTGGACATCTACTTCACCGGCGACACGGAGCTTGGTGAGGCCGCGTTCCGCATCACCGTTCCGGCCGAGGAAGGCTGCCCCGCGGATCACAACGGGGACGGTGGAGTTGACGGCGACGATGTGATCGCGTTCTTCGCGGATTGGGACGCGGGGGTGATCGCCGCGGACTTCAACGGGGACGGGGGCGTCGACGGGGATGATGTGATCGAGTTCTTCGCCCGGTGGGACGCGGGCTGCTGATCCGCCGCGGCGTGCCGACGGTCGATCGTCCCGGCGTCACGAATCCTGCGGTTGTTTGAGAAGCGGGTGCAAGGTCCCGGTTCGGGCGGACAAGTCATGGAGCAGCCCCGCGCGGCAGGTCGTCTGTCGGAGCGGGGGCCCCGTGCCCCTCCGCAAGGATCGCTCCATGCTCCGCCACGTTCCCGCCGGCCTCTGCGCAGTAGCGCTCTGGTGTTCCGCCTCGCACGCGCAGACGATCCAGGCTGTGCGGATCTTTCCCGGCGGCGGGAACTCGGCGGTGTACGGCATCAGTGTCGACGGGTTCTACGCGGCGGGGTACAGCAACAACGCCGCCTCCACCGATACCAGCCTGCGGTGGTACACAGCGGGAGGCTCGACGAATCTGGGCCTGTTGCCGGGCGGACTCTTCAACTCGTACGCGAAGGCGATCAGCGGCGACGGCGGGACGCTCGTCGGGTACGGCGGGACCGCCTC
>JBMOHX010000592.1:0-2285 GCA_049317625.1 Phycisphaerales bacterium | reverse complement strand
ACGTGATTGACGTCGTGCTGCTCTGCGCGACCGCGTGGGGGACGACAGGGAGGGTCAGCAGGACTGCTGCGAGTATCGCGTGAAAGCGGTGTGAGGGCATGCCGCAATCCTACCAGCAGCGCCGGAAGAACATAGAGAAAAGAACGTCGCTTCAACAACTCGGACGTTCTCCCCCGGGCTCCGCCATCGCAGCGCCGACGTCACGTGCGCGGCGAGCGGTTAGCGATGGGAGTTGTCCACGGAGCGGAGGGCGACTCATCGGCGGGCCTGAAGCGAATGCCAAGCCCGGGGCAGGGGGGCGCGGGCAGCGTCGACCGATCTCCCGATGCGGCCAATCAGGGAAACTCTGAACGGCGTGCCGTCTGGCGTGATCGTGGCGGGAGGCCGGGCCCCCAGATCGGCCGATGCTTGCCGGACTGTGCCACGCCCAAACCTTGTGCCTTGTGACCCGCCCGCTCAGCACCCGGGGAAGCCAGCACCGCCCTGGTACCAACTGGTGAAAGGCGCGACCACGTTCTGCGTCGAGGCAGCTCCCCAGACGTCGACCCTGAACTCCGCGGTTTGCCCCGGGACCACGATCGTGTTTGCCGACGGGTCGCCGAGGAGCACGTCCAGTCGACCCGCGCAGTCGCATGCTGCGGCCTACGCCGTCTCCCGCCCCCCGCACTCCGGACACACCGAACTCAGCGTGGCCCGAAGGTCGTACGCGCAGCGGATGCAGGCGCCGGCCTTCACGCGCCGCAGCAGGAGCGTTGGCACGGCAACCGACGCGAATCCGCCAAGCGAGAACGCGCACCACTCGGGCACGCGGTCCGGCTCGAGCGCGACGATCAGGGTGCCCACGCCAATAGCACAGAGCGCCGCGATGAACCCGAGAACGACGCACGCGGTCCGCGCGCCCGTGCGCGGATCAAAGCAGCGAGGCCGCCGGAATGCCGTGACCCCGTTCACCGCGAACACCCCTGCGAGAAACGGCGCGCCGACCAGCGCCCACGCCGCGCGTCCGTACCCCGTCTCAGCCGGTTGCTGCCTCAGATCCCAGATCGCCGCGGCGACGAACAGCACCACCAGCCCCGCGAGCATCGCGAAGATGAACCGGCTCATGGCGTGTTCCCATTCGATGCGCCGGGCGCTGGCGGCGTCGGAATGCAGATCTCCCCCATGATCGGCGGCGCGACCGGCACTGCACTCGAGTTCAGCTTCTCGCTCAGCCATGCGAAGGGCTGCATCCGCCGCACGCGGTGGGCTTCCTCGAACCGCCCCCGCCCACTCGCCATCGCGAGCGAAGCGCCGATCAGCAGCGTGAACGCGCCCACCGCGCGAGCAACCCCCGCACGCACACGCCGGCGAACCGCCGCGAGACCCACCGGACAGTCCGCGAGCAGCATCGTGCCGTCCGTGCGGCGATAGAAGCGGGCGCACACCCGGCCTTCACGCGCCCGCTCGGCGATCGCCGCGGCTTCGGGGCCGGTCATCGCCGAGAAGTTGAAGACGTCGAGGTTGCACTGCGCACAGTGGCGCTGCTTCTCGTCGCCCGCCATGTCCTCCCAGCGAGCGGTGCACGGCGAGGCGATGCGGACGTTCGAAAGGACATCGAGCGAAGTGCTGTACGACATGCCGGCCTCCGTTGCGTTGCGTCACAAGGTGTAGACGCCTCGCGCGGGCTCCGGTTCACGGTTGCCCCGGATCTGTGACAATCCGGTGACGCGCCGGTGCTCAGTGGTCTTTGTCGTCGGCCTGGGTCGTCGCACGCTCGGGGCCCGCATCGGCCGGCGCCGCCTTGAGCGCCGTGAGCAGTTCGCTCTGCCACGGGTGCTCGCCGAGCCACTCGACCTTGCCGGTGGAGATGTCGCAGAGCGCACCGACGACCTTCAACTCGCCGTTCTCGACCTTCTCGAGCACCTCGGGGCTGCTCTTGTAGAGGTCGTACACCGTCTGCCAGACGTTCTCGGTGATCGCGAGCTGTGCGATCTGCGCATCGTCCGCGGCTGGGTTGTTCTTGCGGGCACGCTCCACCGCGGGTCCGATGTGATCGATCAGGCCCGCGAGCTTGCCGTGCAACTGCGCGCCGCTCGCCGCGGCGGCCACCGCGCCGCACTTGGTGTGCCCCATCACCACGAGCAGCGGGGTGTTGAGGTGTTCAACGCCGTACTCGATGGTCCCGGTCTCGCTGTCGCCGGCGACGTTGCCCGCGACGCGAACGACGAAGACGTCGCCGACGCCGCGGTCGAAGATCCGCTCGACCGGCAGGCGAGAGTCGGCGCAGGTGAGGACCGTCACGAAGG
>JBMOHX010000591.1:0-2289 GCA_049317625.1 Phycisphaerales bacterium | reverse complement strand
GAGGCGGCGGCAGCCGCGAGGCGAGCGCCGCGAGCGCGAGAGGGCGGCGCCACATGGTTGCCGTGGTCGGCCCGCGATTGGTGAGGGTGAACCGTACTACGACGAGCCCCATCGAGCGTGGTCGAGGCGGTGACTGGTAGGAGTCAACGATCTGCCACTCCGCGGTACCCACGAGCGCACGGCCGCGATTGTCCGTCGCAGGTGCTCCAGGAAGATCTGGAACTGCGCGCACGCCGCGCACGACTGCGGGTGCTCCGTTGCTCCTCGAACCGCGGCAACCCGAAATAGCCATGAAAACCATGGTCGAGAGCACACGCCATCTCACGGCGAACCTCCGGTAGATCGCTGTGTCGACGGTCCGCAAGGATCCCACCGATGCGCGACCGTCTGAAAGCACATCGCGAGTGGCACCCTTCGCGCGGGTGCGTGGCGCCCACCGCCGCGAACGAAGAAGAGCGATGCTCGGTGCCCGCAAGGATCGACGGTGATCTCTTCGACGCGCCACCGTTGATCAAGTGGTTGGAGCCCCGGTCTGAGTTCATCCTCGGTGGATGTTGCGAAAGAAGCCTCGCGCAATGCCGGGAGCGTCGGGTCGCCGCCCATGAGCGCACGCAGGTAGGTTCGCGCGTCGCGTTGGACGTTACGTTGGATGATACGAGAGGCCCGCACCACGTTGCGTTCTTCGGTGGGCTCTGGAGTCTGCTGGCTCCCATCAGACGCGCAACGCGCTGCGAGCAACGCCTCGGGTTCGACATGCCGCACATCCACCAGGGCCGCCTGTCGTGCCTCATCCACGCTCCTGCGTGTCTCTGCGAACATGCTGCTTACGCGCTCGCGCGTCGGGGTTTGGAGCCGTGCGCCAAGCATGGCGTCAGTCGCCAGCAACTCCAGGAATCGCAGTCGGCGTTCGGGGGAGAGCGCCGTGTCCGCTGCGATTCGATCAAGAAGTCCTGTGATGATGGAGTCGATCGTCGAGTTCCCCTCGCATGACGGGGCCGAAGCGAGCAGGAGACGCGCCGCCGACTCGATCGAGGATGCCTCGCGAGTTGATCGAAGTGCAGCGTCGCAAGCGTCACGGCGCCAACGGCTCGTGAACGCATCGAGTTCCGGCTTCTCTGCGGGTGCTGGGAGAGCACGGGCGAAGGCGATGAACGGTTCGCGCTCAGTGGGATTCGCGGACTCCAGGCGCGCAAGCGCTTCGGCATACCGGGCGCGAGACAGACCTTCCTCGATGCGAACCGCTGTCGCAACAGGAACCTGGACACCGGCGGCGATGATCGGCCCAGAAAGTTCCACGAAACCTTGCCAGTTGCGCTGTTGGAAGAGGCCATCGACACGCCGAGCCAGGAGGGTTCGTTGCTCCTCCACGATCCGCGCGTCGTCGTCACGGGTCGAGCGGAGCGCGACGACATGATTGACCAGCCACATCACGATCCCACGCTGATACCGTACATCTCGGTAGGCCGCCCAGCAGGTCTCTCCATCACGCTCAACGGCGATCCAGCGCCCCTCTAGGGTATCCCGGGCTGCACAATCCTTCTCCGAACACGACAGGTTATTCCCCTCATCGAGGCGCACTGAGCATTGGCTCGCACTGCTCGCTGGTGACGAGCGCAGTGTGACCGAGGCATGATCCGCTTCGAAGTCTCCCATGAAGTGCTCTCGATACCAGATGAAAGTCAGCGGACCTCCGATCGCCAACCCGAAGAAGATCGCAAAGCCCTTGACGGTCGTCGCAAGCCCGAAGCGCTTGACACAGATGCGGAAGATCTTCACGGTGAGCCACAGGGCGAAAATCCCCGCGGCGATCATCAGGAGAATCGGAAGAATGACGGTTAGGAAGAAGTAGATCGCCCAGGCCGCAAGAGTCAATCCGAGCAGACCGACGACCGCAGATGAGCACCCCGCGGAGCTCCCCTGCGCACGGCTATTGCCTTTGAATGGTGCTTGAAGGACGTCGAGGAATGGGTCGACAAAAACCTGTGCTACGTTTGGAGCAATTCGGTGCCCACATCGAGGGCAATCACGCCCTGACGTACCCATGTAGCCGCATTTTGAGCATTCCTCTGGTTGCTCTGTGGAAGTGTGTGGCTCCGATTGAAATAGACCCATGACTTCTTGCCGTATCCTTGTGATGCTCGTATCCGTTCCGTCTCGAAATCCTCAACGCTCTACAGCGTTTCTTTGCCTCGGCCGCGGCTGTCCAACATTGAAGTAACCCGCCGACGACCTAGCTCCCGAACGCGCGCCCTACGACCTATCCCCCGAACGCCATCCCCGCGACCTATC
>JBMOHX010000590.1:0-2293 GCA_049317625.1 Phycisphaerales bacterium | reverse complement strand
ATCTGGGCGGCGCGGAGGGAGCTTGGGGGGAGTGAGGAGATGATCGCCAGGCGCAGCTCATGGTCGTGGCTGACGCCGGCTTTTGGGGCGAAATCGGCAGCCAGGCGAGAGACGCGCACGTCGCGGCTGGCGGCGAGCAGTCGCTCGGGGTTGTCGAGAATGATGGAGATGCGTTCGCGCTTACGGACATCGACGAGGGCTTTGTTGGCTTTGAGCTGGTGGAGATCGTCGTAGCCGTTTTCGAGGGCGCGGATGAGGGCGGCTTCGGCGGCCTCGTCTTGACCGAGGACGGCCCGGACGGTGGCGAGGTTGATGGCGTAGATCGGCTCGTGAGGATTGAGTATGAGCAGGTCTTCGAGGGCGGCGGCGGCGGCTTCGAACTTTTTGGCGTCGAAGGCGGCGTGGAACTCGGCCAGGCGACGCTTCTTGAGCTGTTGGCGGGCTTCCTCGCGGCTGTTGGCCTCGATGGTTTCGGGCTGATCGGGGGCGCGGGCGATGACCGACTGGGCCGGGGTGGCCAAGGCCCAAGCGGCCAAACACACATAGAGCCAGCGGGAGTGCATGGGCAGATTGTTGCCACCTTCGAGCCTCCGCACCGACCTTTGCGGGCAATATCATGGAGTATGACTTCGCCCGAACACGCACCATCCCGCCCCGTCACGATCATTAGCCGCACCGCCTTGGGAACAGGATTGGTAGCGGCAGCATTGCTGGCAGCCTTGGTGGGTCTGGGTGGGTGTGTGACGAGCGAGAGGACGGCGACGGAGATTGAGCCGTATACCGCGCTGTATGAGAAGCGCAAGTATGCTGAAGCCCAGAAATCAGCGGAGTTGACGGCCCGGGACACCAATCAGGCACCGGCCGTTCGCGAGAAGGCCCAGATGGTGGCCGGGCTGGCGGCGTATGCCAGCGGCAAGCAGGATGTGGCGGCAACGTACATGCGACCCTTGCAGACCAACGCGGATCGGCAGATTGCCGGGCGGGCGAGCTGGACCTTGGGGCAGATCGAGGCTGAGCGCGGCAAGAATGCTGATGCGGCCAAGCAGTTTGTGCATGCGGGCGGTCTGCTGGATGGTGATGACGCCGGGCAGGCGTATTTGCAGGCTGGTGACAGCTATGCCCGCCTGAAGATGATCGATCGAGCGAAGGAGCAGTGGTCGACGGGGCGTGGCAAGGCGCAGTCGGCGGCTCTGATCGCGACGCTTGATGCACGTATCTCGGGTGGTTCGGTGCCCCCGATTGCGGTGACTGATGGCAAGGCCGCGGCGGCTCCGGCGCAGACGACGAGCGGAGCGGCCCCGGCGTTTGCCGTGCAGTTGGGCGCGTTTGAGAAGCGCGAGACGGCTGATGCGCTGGCTAAGCAGCAGGCTGCGACAGCGAAGAAAATGTCGGTGGCGACGCCGCAGGTGTTTCTGATTACGGATCAGACCACGGGCAGGTCGCTGTATGCGGTGCGAGTGGGTGAGTATCAGACGCGCGACGCGGCCCAGACGGTGGCGACGTTGATGGGTGGCACGGCGCGGGTGGTGAAGCGGTGAGGGCGTGAAGGTACGGTGCAGGCGGATTAGAACAGCACGCGAAAGCCAAACGTGACGACGAGATCGGTCTTGGATCGGCGCGTGACTTCTTGCACAACGGGGAAGCAGATGTTGGCTTCGAAGGCGAAGTTTCTGGCTTCGTAGAGAATGCCGGGACCGACGATGATCTCGTTATCGCCGCTGGTTTCGTAGAGGCCGTTGAGTTCGAAGGTGAGGTAGGTCGCGGCGTTGGTGTCGGGAGCGTATTGGGCGGGATCAATGCGGAAGAGGTAGGACGTGTCGTAGCGGAGGGCATCGTCGGGGCCGTCTCCGGCCCGGGGGCTGAACTCATTGACGCCGGTGTTGAACTTGTACGACAGGCTCTGGCTCAGGCCGTGACGGCCGAGGATGGTGGTGAAGACGCAGCCGAGGTAGGGGTCCCACGATTCGCTGGAGAAATCAGCGTCGCCGCTGGGGATCTCAATGCCGCCGAAGAAGGCGACGCGGACTGAGTCGATGGGATTGAGGTCGACTTGGATGGGGCGGTATTTGAATGTGAGGGAGAGGTCGTCAACGCCGAACTGCTGGGTGGAGCCCGACGGAGTGGATTTGTGGGCGTAGATGAGCGGGACGTCGAGGCTGAGCGTCATGTCGCGGCGCAGCCCGTAGGTGAGGGTGGAGGTGGCGACAAACTCGTTGGTGTCGCCGACGGCCGGCGAGGGGTCGTCACGGAGCATGAAGTACTGGAACTTTTGACGGAGGTAGAAACTGCCCTC
>JBMOHX010000589.1:0-2297 GCA_049317625.1 Phycisphaerales bacterium | reverse complement strand
CGACGAGCGTGAAGTCGCGCTCGCCCTGGCGCACACCACGGAGGGGCCGATCGTCGTTGGGCATCATCCGATGGCGCAGCGGCAACAGCGAGCGAGACCTGAGGAACGCGTCGAACTCGGCCTCGCTCCACTCGCGGACGTGCTCCCGCTTCGGCGAGGCGTTGCACGCGCGTCCACGCTCGCGCGGACGCTCGGGGGTCGAGAGCAGCACGAGGGTCTCCGCGTGGCTCACAGAGTGCATCCATTCGATGAGCGGGTCCGGGTCCAGGAGGTGCTCGAGCACGTCAGCGCAGATCAGCAGGTCATACGTGCGCCCCGGCACCGCCGCCGGGCGCTCCAGGTCCATCTCGAACAAGTGTGCTCCCGTGCCGATGCGACGCGCGATCTCGAGCGCTGGCCCTTGGTCAACTCCCGTAACGTCCCGGCACACGGGCTCGATGTGCAAGCGCAGCTTCGTGCAGATGCCGCACCCGACATCGAGCACGCTCGCGACACCGCGCGTCGCGACGAGCTTCGCGGCCCAGCGGTAGACGTAGTGCTGCCAGCGCGCGCAGTCCGCGATCCGCTTGGGCGACCAGTACGAATCGCCCGCCGGACGATTCGGATCGAACGTGAAGTTCACCGAATGCTCCGCGTAGTCCGCGGGGAGGCAGTACCGCGCCGGGCCGCGCAACGCCGCCACCCGCGGGTCGATGCAAGAAGGAACCTGGATCATGCTTGATCTCCCTGAGCTCTCGCCGCGAGAAAGCGGTCGCACACCTCACGCACCGCGCCGAAGCCGCCGGCTCGCGTGGTGATCCACCGAGCAACCCCGAGTACCTGCGGATACGCGTCGGCCACCGCGATCGGAAGTCCTACCCGCATCATGCACGGGAGGTCGTTGATGTCGTTCCCCATGTACGCCACGCGTTCCGGCGCGAACCCGCGCTGTTCGAGCACCCCGAGCAGCGCCGGCAGCTTGTCGTCCACGCCCTGCATGCACTCGAGCTTCAGCTTGCGGCACCGCGCAGCGACCACAGGGTTCTCCTCTTTCGAGATCACCATCATCGGCACGCCCGCGTCCCTCATCATCCCGATCCCCATGCCGTCGGACCGGTTGCACAGCACGCCCTCGGTGCCGTCCTGCATCACCAGCACACGGTTGTCGGTCATCACACCGTCAAAGTCGAAGACGAGCATCTGCACCGCGGCGAGTTCCGCCCGGGTCACCCCCCGCGTGCGCGCACGCGCCGGCGGTTTCTTGGACGTCTTGGAAGTTCGCTTCGCCAAGGGGTTCCTTTCAGTGCGATCGGCCGGCCGCTCGCGCCAGCGCGGACTCGTGGGCCGCAAGTTCGAGCTTCAGCACCGAGTCGAGGCCGTAGTTCGCGATGCTCTCCCGCGCGGCGGCCGCGCCCATCGCCACGCGAAGTTCGTCGTTGGTCAGCAGTTCGCCGATCGCCCCCGCAAACGCCTCGGGCGTCGGCTCGGCAACCACCCCCGACACTCCGTCCCGGACCACGCAGCCCAGCCCCGGAGATGGCGCGACCACCACCGGTGCCCCGGTTGCCATTGCCTCGATCACCGTCTTGGGATGGCCTTCGAGCGCCGAAGTCTGCGCATACACGGCCGTCCCCGCCATGCGACGCAGGAGCTCCTCGTGCGGGACGCGCGGCTCGAATCGAACCGGGGCCTGCAGCGACTCCGCGAGCCCACGCAGTGCGCCGAGTTCAGGGCCCGCCCCGACGATGTCCATCCGCACGAACCCGCTCGACTGCTTCGCAAGAATCGCCGCGGCCCGAACGAGCACGTCCACCCGCTTCCGCGCAACAAGCTGGCCTGCGTACAGCACCGTCCCGGGTTCACGCGCCACGGGTGACGAGGCGCAATCCACAACGACGTAGTTCGGGATGAGTGCCGCCGCGCCGGGATCGAGCCCGTGCTTCTCGATCAAACCCTGCACCATCTCGCGCGAAGTCCCCACCACCAGATCCGCGCCGCGGCAGAGCCGCGCTTCCCGAGCAACCGCGTCGCGTGCTTGCGGTGACTCCGCTTCGTGCTCCGCTTCGACGAACCGGGACCACCAGTACCCGCCGCGCGCAATGAGCGCGACAGTTCTGCCGGGTGCCCGCAGGTCCCTCGCGAGCTCCACGGCCAGGTCGTTCGCCACCATCTGGTTTGTCTTGACCACCACCCGAGAAGCGCCCGCGACCAGCGGTCGCACGCGAGCCGCGAGCGACCCCGCGTACTCCAGCGGCGACAGCCCCAGGTCGTTGCACACCAGCCCCACCCGCGTCCGCTCCGGACCCGGCATCAGGGAG
>JBMOHX010000588.1:0-2297 GCA_049317625.1 Phycisphaerales bacterium | reverse complement strand
GACCCCGGCCCCCGACTCCGCGCGCGGGCTGCTCGACGGTGGTCTGAGTCTCTCGGGCTTCACGGGGGACGCCGCGTCGCGTCGCGGGCGAGGGACGATCACGGTGGGCGGCGGGCCCGTGTTCAGCATGCCGCTGGTGGTCGCGCTCATCCGCGTGAGCAACCTGCAACTGCCGCTGGGCGAGGGCGTGAACTACGCGGCGATCGAGTTCTTCCTCGAGGGAGAGACGGCCAACATCGAGCAGTTCGCGGTCGAATCGGCGAGCGTCGGGCTGTACGGCTTCGGGACTGCCACCCTTCCTGACCTGGCGCTCGACATGCGATTCAGGTCTCGCTCGCGCGCGAGGGTGCCGCTGATCAGCGAGGCGCTGGAGGCCTTGCGCGGCGCGATCGTCCAGGGCGTGATCACGGGCACCGCGGCGAAGCCGAACGTGAGCGTCTCCACGTTCGCCGGAACGACGCGGTTCGTGGGGCGGTTGCTCGGGCGCGACCCGACGGAGCAGGAAAAGCGCCTCGAACAGATCGAGAAGACCCGCGTCGAAGCGCAGATCCGGGAACGAGACCGCGACGCCGCGGTCAGCCCGAGATAGGTCTCCGCGGGTTGACGGACCCATTTCCGTCTAGAATCCGGGCCTTACGAGGAACGATCGGGAGCACATGGCACTCAACAACGACAACAAGGACCCCAAGCAGGAAGCCGCGGATTTCGCCGCGGCAGAAGCGGCCGCCGGCCGCGCGAGCCCCGTGGCGAGGCGGGCGGACGACCCGGACATCTCGGCGCAGCTCGACCGCCTGGTGGAATCGGTCGGGGGCAAGGCGGGGAGCTTTGATTCGCGCCTCGTGCGCGACTTGATGCAGACCGCGCTGAAGCTGATCCCCGACGGTCGCGACACGGGGGAGTTGAAGCTGATCACCAACTCCGTGAAAGAGCTGCGCTACGCGTACAACATTTTCGGGAGGTACAAGCAGCCGCACAAGGTGACGATCTTCGGATCGGCCCGCACGCCGGAGAACCACCCGGACTACAACGCGTGCGTCGAGTTCAGCCGTCTGATGGCGGGCGCGGGATGGATGATCATCACGGGTGCCGGGATGGGGATCATGCGTGCGGGGCACGTCGGTCCCGGTCGGGCTTCCAGCTTCGGCGTCGCGATCCGGCTGCCGTTCGAGACCAATGCCAACGAGGTGATCGCGGGCGACGAAAAGCTGATCAGCTTCAAGTACTTCTTCACGCGCAAGCTCATGTTCATCAGCCAGGCCGAGGCGGTGGCACTCTTCCCCGGGGGCTTCGGCACGCTGGACGAGGCCTTCGAGGCGCTCACGCTCGTGCAGACAGGCAAGTCAACTCCGTTGCCCATCGTCGCGCTCGAAGGTGCCGGCGGCGACTACTGGTCGTCGTGGGATCAGTGGGTCCGCAAGCAGTTGCTGGCACGGGGGTGGGTGAGCGAGGAAGATCCCGGGATCTACCACCTCGCGAAGGACCCGGCCGACGCGATGAACTACATCACCAGCTTCTACCGCAACTATCACTCCTCGCGTTACGTGGGCGACGAGTTCGTCATCCGCCTGCGTCAGAAGATCAGCCCCGAAGACGTGGCCAAGCTCGAGACCGAGTTCCGGGTCCTGTGCAAGTCCGGTGGCTTCACCCTGCGCGGGCCGGTGGAGGGAGAAGAAGATCACCCCGAACTGCCGCGGTTGGTCTTCCAGCACACGCGTCACCGCTTTGGTCTGCTCCATCGGCTTATCCAAAGGATCAACGAGTGCGACCCCGTCCTCAACGCGCCGTGAGCAAGTACCCGCGACCCGCGCGCTTCGCTCTATCCGCGCTCGCCTGCGCCGTGATGGTGGGTGTCACGCTCGCGGGATGCGGCGGAACCGGCCCCAAGCCCCGGGACCCGGGTGCGCCGGGCGTCGCGGGCATGAGTTCGACGGGGCTGCGGATCTCCGAGTGGACGCTCGATGATCGGACGGCGCGGGCTGGCGAACAGCCCGGCGTGTTCGACGCGCTGGTCGCAGCGATCGATCGGTTCGCGGAGGAGCCACTCCCGTTCGGGCCGGAAGTCGCGGTCGCGTGGAGGCGCGAGGGCATTCGGGCGGTCGCGGTGCCCGCCGCGGAGGCGGAGCTCCTCCGCGATCAACTGCGGGCGTCGGGGCCGCTGCAGCAGCGTTTTTTCGGTGAGCTGTTGGGCTGGACCGTTGTGCACACGGGTGCCGAGTCTGAGTTCCCGATGGTGGTCGAACAACCCGGCGGCGCGCTGCGGCTCAATGCCGGCGAACTCCGCCTCCTCGCACGCGCGT
>JBMOHX010000587.1:0-2299 GCA_049317625.1 Phycisphaerales bacterium | reverse complement strand
AGCCTTGCCGCGCCCCGCTCCGGAACATCCTCATCGCCGAGCTCGAGCAGGAGGCGGGCAACGACCTCCGCCACTTCGTCATGTCCGCGCAAGAGCAAGCCAAGTACGGCAGCGTGACCCACAAGTGGCCACCCGATCCTGCGAAGTATCCGCTCACGACCTTCGACTTCGGCATCGGCGTCGGCCAGTTGACCACCGCGTCTTACGTGGTCCGCGATATCTTCTGGGATTGGGGCCTCAACACGCGCATGGCCGGGTGGATCATGTTCCACGAGAAGATCCGCGGGCGCGGGCACGGGTACGTGATGAGCCCGTCGACGGCGCCGTCGTGGATCATGGGTCTTTGGATGTGCGAAGATGCCAACTGGGTTGGCGTGACGCCCAAGGCCACCGACGCCGAGATCACGCGGATGCGAGAGATCGCCGACGGCATCGGCGCGCTGGACATCACCCAAGACGAGGAAGAATCGAAGGCAAAGAAGGCCCAGAAAGAGTACGACGACGCCAAGACCGCCTACGACGCCGGCGACAAGACCAAGCGAGAGGCGTACGAGAAGGCCAAGGCTGAGTCGGAGACCGCGACCAAGACAGCCTCCGACAAGAAGGTCGAGTACGAAAAGGTCAAGGCCGACAAGAAGTCCACCCCCGAGCAGATCGCCGCCGCGAAGAAGGCCTCTGACGATGCCGAGGCCGCGCGGGTTGTCGCGGTGAAGAAGTACACCGACGCACGCACCGCCTATCCCCCCGCCGCGAAGCTCGAGACCGAGACGATCGAGAACACTGCGGCCGCCGAGAAATCCAAGAAGGCGACCGAGGCCTTCACCGACGCCGAGACCGAGTGGAACGCGACGATCGCGAAGTACCAGGCGGGGTTCATCAAGACGTTCCCGAAGTCGTGGCGGAATCTGGCGATCACCGGCTGGTACCTGTACAACGGCTCGGGCCCGCGTGCGACCACGCACACTCGCCACGTCGAGGAACGCCCGCACGGGAAGGTGGGCGTGGTGACCCACACCGCGATGCCCGCCGCGATGATCGGCGAACCCGGCCGCGCGCTGCTCGGGACACTCGATGCGCTCGAGGTGACAGAATCGACCGACCCCTTCGCCTCGGCATGGGAGCCGATGAAAGACGAACAGACTTGGCAGAGCGAGGTGGTCTGCATGCCCGAGGGCAGTCTCTATCGCGGACTGCTCCTCTTCGACCTCAAGCCCAAGAAGTAACGACACCCCGCGCCCGCATCATTCGTGCTTCTCGAGCAGGTCGAGCCCCTTCGCGGCAAGCTCCACCAGCCGCGCCTCCTCGAGCGTCTCCGTCGGGCTCGACCATCCGGTGGACATCACGAACCACCGCCCGTCGGCCCGCTCGAGCAGGAACGTCAGGTTCATCACCCCGGGCTCGCTCCCGCCCTTGAAGCCCACACTCTTCCACGCCTCTCGCTTGTACGGGATACCCGGATTGATCCGCAGCGCCTCGCCGACCGGGCCGAGGCCCTCGCGTTTCTCCAGTTCGCGCAGCGCCGCCATGGCCCTGCACAGATCATGGCACGACGCGAACCACTCCAGCTTGTCGACGGCGATCGGCTTGGTCCAGTAGAGAGCGCTGAACACCTCAGGGCGAGCGCGGAACAGCCGGCCGCCCGGGGCGGACATCCGCCGCCGCTGCTCTTGGCCAACCGCGAGATAGTCCTCCATGAGTTCCGGGTCATTCCCGATCTTGAGCGCGAAGAGCTCCCGCGTGCTCAGCAGCGGCTGATTCAGCCTCGGACGGTCGGTGACTTTCGACATGAACGCCTCGACCCGTTCGCGACCGATGCGCGCGATGAGGTGGTCCGCGGCGGTGTTGTCGCTGATCGAGACCATCAGCCGCGCGTACGCGCTGATCGGGAACGGCGTTCCTCCCGGCTGCTCCTGCATCACCCCGCTCGGCAGACTCTTGAGGCTCTCGTAAATCGGCATCCGTTCTTCCCACCGGACCCGGCCCGCCGCGACCTCCTCCGCGAGTGCGCCGAGCACCCAGAGCTTGAACGCGGAACCGATCGGGAGCACCTTCTCCTCGCCGAACTCGTGCACCGGAACGAGCCGGTATGGCAACTCGCTGCCGGTTGGCGTGCGCGGGATGATCTCGTACGCGCCGAAGCTCGCAGAGCCCTTCATCTCGCCCATCTCGCCGGTGAAGGAGTCCCACGTCGAGTCCCCGTCCCATCCGGCCGCGAGGTTGAAAAGCAGGCTCGCGACTTTCATGGTCTGCGCGTCGAGGGCGACGAACACGGAGAGGTATCGCTTGGTGCCCTTCCCCC
>JBMOHX010000586.1:0-2309 GCA_049317625.1 Phycisphaerales bacterium | reverse complement strand
GCGATCAACTCCATCGCCATGAACGCGCGAGAGGCGGTCCGCCCGCCCTCGAACACCGCCTGAGCCCGCCCCGCGTCGTACACATGCGCGATGCCCGGGTGCCGCAACTTCGCGAGCATCGCGGCCTCGAGCTCGAAGCGCGCCATCATGCCCTCGGTCGCGAGCGAGGGCCGAATCACCTTGAGCGCGATGGGCCGGGGCGGCTGCTCCTGGCGCGCCAGGTACACGATCGACATCCCGCCTTCGGCAAGGGACGAATCGACGGGATAGCGGCCGACGCGCATCGGGAGCGGCTCGGTTTCGGGGGGAAGGAGCGACGCCCGCTCTTCGAACTCGCCCTCCGCGCCCTCGTACGCCTCAATCAGCTTGGCAACCCGAGCTCGAAGGGTCGCATCATGCGGGGCACGCCGTCGCAGAAACTCCTCGCGAGCCGCCGGACCGATGTCCAGCGCTTCCTGAAAGAGCTCCTCAACCGATCGGCTCGCCTGCTCCGCCATGCTCCGAACACTCCCTATCCCCACCCGCGTCGTCTAGTTCTTTGATTCGCGCAACGATGTACCGCCACCGACGGTCGAACGTGCGGAGCGGGATATCGAGCGCAGCCGCCGCCTCTTCACGCCCGAGCCCCACGAAGTAACGCAGTTTCAATATGGTCGCGAGCGTCGGGTCTTCCTGCTCCAATGCATCCACTGCTTCGCTCACCACCAGCACATCGTCGTTCGACTGCTCCGCCGCCGCGACCACTTCGTCCAGCCCGACCCGCCGCCGGTCGCCACCCCGCTTGCGCGCGCCCTTGGCCCGGGCGTGGTCCACCAGCACCTGCCGCATGGCTTCCGCCGCAGCTCCGAAGAAGTGCCCCGGGCTGTTCCAAGCCGTGCCAGAATCGCCCTTCGTGATCCTGAGATACGCCTCGTGCACCAGCGCCGTCGGCTGGAGCGTGTGGCTCGCCGATGCTCCCCGCAACCGCGCCTTGGCCAACGCCCGCAGCTCGTGATACATCACCGGCAGCAGGTCCTCGGCTCGCAACGCCTCCGACCGCAAAGCGGCATCGCCCGATCCCACCTCGCCCACCGAATCGGGGGGAGGATCCTTGAGGTGCAGAGTACTGGAGACATCCGGAGTAGTCTCGGACAACGCGTCGCCCTTTGCTTGTACTTTGGATACGGCCAACTGCGGATCGCAGACGCCCGTTCGCACAGAGTACAGCGCAAGTTTCGACAGGACAACAGAAACCCATGAACACCCTTCAAGAAAGCTGACAGACCGACTCTGGGCTGCGCGCCGCATCCCACACCCGCACCCTCAGGCGCGGTTGTGCGCACATCTCGACAGTTGCTCTCCTGCCCCCGACCCATGGACGAGTGGCCTTCGCTCGAGCGATGTGGAATGTGCGGGACGTTCCCCGTACCGCACCAGTACGTAAACGACAACAACCCCTCGCCACACCCCGCTCCAAGATTTTCATCGTGCTCGCTCCGCCGCGGAGAGCCCTTCGTCCCGCTGCACGAAAACCCTTCCCGATCGCAAACCCTTGCTGGGCCTGGAGTCGCCGCTCGCTCAAGCTCAAGAACTCGGTGGTTTCCCGGCCCGGCGCGAGCATCACGATTCGCAGAGCCCCACTCCGCCGCTGGCAATCCCCAAGGACATTGCCGCCGCCAAAGCGAGAACGGAGTGCTCGCCATAACCTAGTCGCCAGCGTACCGGTCACCCGTTGCCCGGATCTCGCGTCGATCTCCTCGCCCCGCATCGGTCGCCAATCATGCCAAGACCCCACGCTCACACAACTCTCGTCGCGCTCGGTACGGCACTTGCGCTCGCTTCGTGCGCAACGCCCGCTCCTCAGTCCGGGCGGGAAGCAGCCCCACCCCCGAACCGCGCAACCTTCGCCGCGAGTACCGCGGACCCCGGTCGCGTCACCGACAACTGGCTCGCAACCTTCCGCGACCGCTCGCTCACGACCCTCGTCGCCGAGGCCCAGAAGAACAACCCGGACCTCACCATCGCCGCCGGCCGGCGCGACGAAGCGCAGGCCCGCGCAAGACTCGCCGGCGCTGCGCTCTCACCCCAGATCAGCGCGGGCGCCTCGGGCAGCGCAGGTGACCCCGGAGCCAATCGCACCGCCTCCGCCCAGGCGAACCTCGGCCTCAACATCTCCTGGGAAGTCGACCTCTGGGGCAGGCTCCGGCAGGGCAGCGCCGCCGCGAAACAGGACGCCCTCGCCGCCGCGGCAGACTTCGAGTTCGCCCGCCAGTCCATCGCGGCGCAGACGGTGGAAGCCTGGTTCTTCGCGATCACCGCCAAACAACTCG
>JBMOHX010000585.1:0-2309 GCA_049317625.1 Phycisphaerales bacterium | reverse complement strand
GGGCGAAGGCTTGCGGTGCACCGATCAGGAGCAACGTCGCGAGGCACAGGCTGCGGATGATTGCGGTTCGCACGGTTCACCCCCTTCTGAGAGGACGATCCTAGGACGCACGGCACATGCGTGGCTTCGAGGCTCCTGCTGGTGACCGCCGGCTTGAGAAGAGGTGCCAATCACGCCCGGGACCTTCGCTCGACGATCGTAGTTCGCAGGTCTTCCAACTGGACGAGCGTGTCGGCCCATCTTGACGCGGGGGCCTTGGAGCAGGATTTCACGGCAGTGATCGCCCGGTTGACGTACTCCGCCGCGGACGCGAGGTCGCCGGTGGCGCAACAGATGTGCGATTGGCCCCGTAACAAGTTGACGAGTCCCGCGGTGTCAGCGGGGTCCCGCCGCTGGTGCTCCTCAATCGCCCGGATCGAGTCTGCGCGAGCGCCCTGCAGATTCCCGAGGTGAAATCGGGCGTTGGACCGCTCTCCGAGAGCTGATGAGAGAACCGGAAGCTGGGGCGATCCAGCGGACTCCAAGAGGCGGATCGCTTCCGAGAAGTCCGCTTCGGCGCCCGCGAAATCGTGCCTCGCGCGGCGAACGGATCCTCGGAGGTAGTGCCAGTGAGCGACTGTTGCCGGCTCGATTGTGAGCCCGCTTCGAACAGCCACCAGCGCGAGTTCGATGTCTGTTCCAGCGTCCGCGGCTAACCCGAGTCTGTGGCGGATCTCACTCCTGTGAGCGTACCAGCGTGGGATGAGATCCTCTTGCCTCTCGGGCATTTGGACGAGGAGGTCGATGATCTTGCTGGCGATTTCGTGCGCACCCTTCAGGTCCTCGAGCTCCAACCTCACACTGAGTAGGTCGCGGTAGAGCGGGAGCTGCCGGATTCGCTCGGAGACGGGCTCCCTGTCGGCCCATTCGGCTGCCTTGCTCAGAAACGCATCGGCGCTTCTCCAGCCTCTCATGCCGAGGTGGACCACGCCCATCCACATCTGCGCGGCGGCGGTCAAAGCGGGGTCGGGGCACGGGGTGCTCTGGAGCCACGCTGTGTAGCGTTGGATGTCAGCGAGCGCCTCTGGATACTCCCCGCGCCGGTAGCTGATGCAACCTCGTCTGAAGCGGCACGCCGGGAGTTCGTAGGGTTCTGCCCCAACGGCATGCTCAAGGAGAGCGATCGCGGAGGTGAGGGCGTCGTGCGCGGCCGACTCGTCGCCGGCCGCCTGCAGCGACTCTGCGAAAGTTGCGTAGAGGCGAGCGATTGCGAGATGGTCGGAGGGCTTGCTCGACAAGAACCACTCGATGGATCGCTGAATGTCCGCAACCGCGGCGGCGCCGTTGCCGAGGCGAGCGTGGATGAGGGCACGGCTGTTGAGGAGTTCGGCGATCTTCTCTTCGTCTGGGGGGACGCGGGACTCCGCGGCCTGAAGTTCCATTTCGAGTTCGCGAAGAGCCGCCTCACCGGAGGGCGGGCTCGGCGGCACCTCGGGCTTGCCACGCTCGTGTCCGCAGCTTGAGGCGTCGTTGCGCGACTCGGGGGTGCTTTCGTCCATCTTGTGTTCCTCGGACTCTCGGCAGAACCTAGTGGCGATCAAAGAGCGCTGTGTGCACGGCGCGGGTGCACGGTTCTCGAGCACGGCGGCCTGTCGTTGCAACGATTCGGAGGAGTTTGGCTGTCCATATTGCAGGGATCAGCGATTGATAGGTGGATACGGCGGCGCGATGGAAAGCAGCCCCCGTTGGCGCGGGGGCTGGGATGGTGACGGGGGGTGGAGGATGGACTGGGCGGGCTGGACGCCCGCCTTTGACCCAGCGGCAGAATGCCGCTGCCACTTTGACTCTACTTGATCGACGCGAGGTCGATGACGAAGCGGTACTTGACGTCGCTTTTGAGCATGCGTTCGTAGGCTTCGTTGATCTTCTGCATGGGGATCATCTCGATGTCGGAGACGATGGAGTGCTTGCCGCAGAAGTCGAGCATTTCCTGGGTTTCTTTGATGCCGCCGATGAGGGAGCCGACGAGGCGGCGGCGGCGGAAGAGCATGGGCATGACCTGGAGGGGCGGGTGCGGGTGCTCGGGGGCGCCGACGAGGCACATGGTGCCGTCGAGGGCGAGGAGGTTCATGAAGGGGTTGAGGTCGTGCTGGGCGGAGACGGTGTTGACGATGAGGTCGAAGGAGTTGGCGTGGGCGGTCATCTCGGCTTCGTTCTTGGAGATGATCACATCGTGGGCACCGAGCTTCTTGGCGTCGGCGACTTTGTTAGGAGATGTTGTGAAGAGGGCGACGTGGGCGCCCATCGCGCGGGCGAGCTTGACGCCCATG
>JBMOHX010000584.1:0-2319 GCA_049317625.1 Phycisphaerales bacterium | reverse complement strand
ATGACCGAGGCGACATTCAGCTCCAAGACCTTCGGGCTTGGGTCGGCATTCACGAGGCGCTGGCTGCACGAACAACGGCGCGGCGTGCGGCTGGGGGCCGAAGCCATCAGGACGTGACGGTTCCTTCTGGTGGAGCTGGAGTCCGGGCGCTCCGGAAGGCAGGGCTGCTGATCTCCGGCCTTGAAGGCGTGAGGCCGCCCATGGGTATCCACGAAGTCCCCTCCGACCTGGTGCCCCCTGAGCTGCTCGACCTCGTGACAAATCACCAGCGTCAAGTCCCAGTCCCAAGGCGGATGCTTCGATACCTGTCTCACTGTTCCCGGCCAGCAGTCATCGCCGCGGCGGTTGCTCACCTGCTTCGAGGGATGTACTACCGCGGCGGCGCGTGCGTGGTGGGGGGGACCTGCAAGGCTTCGTGGATCAGTGAGGTCTTCGGGATCGACCTACGCACCGCGAAGGAGGCCAGACGCGAGTGGGTCAGACTCGGGTGGCTCACTCTGATTCCGACGAACCAGATTCGGCTCAATCGATGGGGACAATCGTTTGCCATCAACCTCGAATGGACCCCTCCCCGACCTGACGTTCCGCCACCCCCCTCGACTCACAACCAGGCTGAATCACCACCCCCAAGGACAAACGGGCAACTCTCCCAAGGGAGATCTGAAGACCAGAAACGCATCCACTGGGGTCCGAATGTCACCAAGCCAACTTGGCGGCATGTCACTGAGCTCGACCTCGGTGACGCAAGGCGTCTTGCCAGCCTCTACCGGCAAGCGAGGCTTGCCGGCATGTTCCGGGACTCAGCCGCGCAGCGACTCGCGTTCTTCGCCGCCGCGAGGCACGCGCTGCACAAGGCAGCTCGCACCGCGACGGGGCTGTTTGTCACGATCGTTCGGCGTGGGCTCTGGCACCACGCGAGCGACCGCGCCGAGGACGAGGCCCGCTCGATGCTGCAAACGCTCTCGACGGTTGAAGTTCGTGTTCCCGTTCAAAGCCGTGCAGCATCTGTGTCGGCGGCACGACGCTCACCCCACCCGTCCCATGATCTCCGCAGCGCGGGCGAGATCTTGCTCGGCATAAATCTCGGTCACGCCCGCGGAGCTGTGCCCGAGCACAACCCGCGCCGCCTCGATGCCGAACTCCTTGCGAAGCTGGGTCGCCGCTGAATGACGCAACCGATTGGGTGACCACCGATGGGCCTTCTGCCACGCATCGAGCTCTTTGAGTTGGTCGTGGTTCAATCGGCTCGCTCGAATGCGAGACAGCTCGGGATGTGGGAACGCACGGTCGCATGCGTACGAGATCGCGCGGGCATAGGTCGTTGTGGTGTATCCGCCGCGAAGGCGCCGACCCTTGGCTCGCCGCTGGCGAAGAACCTGGCTTGGTTGGACTGGGGTCTTGCGACGGCTTCGCTTGACCAAGGCAAGTTCGGCGAGCGCATCGGCCGGGGTGAAGATGAACGCATCGAGATCTGACTTGAGAAGTGGCTTGAGCAGACGCTGGGCGGCGGGGCCCAGATACACCACGCGGCTTCGACCGTGGTGCTCGGTTTTGTGGTGGCCGGGAACATACCTCCAGATGCGACCGCTGGTATCGATGTCCTTGGTGCGCATGATCACCACCTCGCCTGGCCGCATACCCGAGAGTCGCTGGAGCTGAATCATCGAGGCAACAACGCGGGGAGCCACCTCGCACGTTGCGGCCACGATGGCGTCGGGCACCGGCTTGACAGGCTCGGTCTCCCGCACGGAGCAACGACCGAGTTTCAGACCTGAGACTGCTTGCAGACCGTGCAGCACAGACGAAGGCACAAGTTCGTTCTCGACTCCCCACTTGAACACGCGACGGATCCGGTTGATTCGCCCGTTGACCAGCGAGCGGCACCAATCACGATCGATCATGACCTGACGCACCGCTTTGAGGGCCACCGGCCCGAACTGGTCGACGTTTGTGGCACCGTAGAGCTCCACGAGCGGGGTCACGGCATACTTGAGGTTCTGGACCTCGCCGGTAGGCACGCCAGCACGCACGTAGTACACCTTGGCGAAGTCCAAGTACGCGAGCACCAGTTCATTGATCGTCAGCGGAGTCTTCTTGTCTGGACTGCGTGGTCCGATCGGTTCCTGGCGAGCACTGGCAAGCCACTCGGCGACGACCTTGCGGTACTTCGTGCGGCTTTCGGGTGTGCCGTACTCGCCGAGGTACACATCACGACCACTCAGCCTGACCTTGGCGAGGCCGGTGGTCTTGTGCAGACGGTACTTGGGAACGCGCGGGGGATTGGACGAAGGCATCGGACGGCTCCTTCGGTACCAAAGG
>JBMOHX010000583.1:0-2328 GCA_049317625.1 Phycisphaerales bacterium | reverse complement strand
TGCGGCCGGCTCGCGTTCGATCACCCCTACGAGGAAGACGTCCCCGCTCGCAAGCCCGCGCATCTGTAGTCGCGCGTCAAGGAACCCCGGACCATGAACCTCACGACTAGAACCTCTCTCGCCGCCGCGGCCCTCTCGCTTTGGGTGGCCGGGCTCGCGCACGCGCAGGCCTTTGGGCCGCGAGAGATCTCCGAGCAGAGCAAGCAGTGCATCACGTGCCACAAGGAGCACAGCCCGGCGCTGTACGAGCAGTGGGGTTCGAGCAAGCACTTCCGCGCGAACGTCGCGTGCTTTGAGTGTCACTCCGCGGCTCAGGGCGAGGCTGATGCGTTCACGCACTTCGGGCAGACGATCGCGGTGCTGGTGACGCCGAAGGACTGCTCGCGTTGCCACTCGAAGGAGGTCGAGCAGTTCGCGGCGTCGCACCACTCCAAAGCGGGTCGGATTCTCGGGTCGCTCGACAACGTGCTCGCCGAGGTGGTCGAGGGCAACCACGGCTTCAAGACACCGGGCTTCCCCGCTGGCGTCTCGGCCGCGGCGGTGACCGGGTGCTGGCAGTGCCACGGCTCTGAGGTCAAGGTCCTTGATGGCGGCAAGCTCGACCCGACGACTTGGCCCAACAGCGGCATCGGCCGCATCAACCCGGACGGCTCCGAGGGTTCGTGCAATGCCTGTCACTCGACGCATGCCTTCAGCGTCGCGCAGGCGCGGTACCCGGATACGTGCGGCAAGTGCCACCTGGGGCCGGACCACCCGCAGCGCGAGATCTACCAGGAGTCCAAGCACGGCGCGAGCTTCCTCGCGAACCTGTCGAAGATGAACCTGGAGAATCCGAAGTGGATCGTGGGCGAGGACTACTTCAGCGGGCCCACCTGCGCGACGTGCCACATGTCCGCGACGCGGAAGCAGAGCGTGACTCACGATGTGGGGATGCGCATCTCCTGGAACAACCGGCCGGAGGTGTCGATCAGGCCCGAAGCCGCGGATGCGAAGCTCGGGCTGCCGGGCGCGAGCGTGACCTGGCAGGCGCGCCGGAAGAACATGACCGACGTCTGCATCAACTGCCACGACACCATGTGGGTGACGAACTTCTACACGCAGTACGACGCGTTCATTGATCTGTACAACACGAAGTTCGGCGCTCCGGGCAAGGAGTTGTACGCGCTCGCCAAGCCACTGCTGAACCCGGTGCAGTTCTCGAACGAGCTGGACTACACGTGGTACGAGCTGTGGCACCACGAGGGTCGGCGTGCGCGGCACGGCGCTTCGATGATGGCTCCGGACTACGCGCACTGGCACGGGACGTACGAGGTGTCGAAGCGTTTCTACACCGAGATGGTGCCGCAGCTTCAGCACCTGATCGACGCGAACCTCGCGAGCGCGGATGCGAAGAAGGCCAAGGCCGCGGCGGACCTGAAGGCCAAGCTGGATGAGGTTCTGAACTCCGACGATCACAAGTGGTTCCTGGGCAAGATGGACCCGGAGGAGCAGCTGCGGCGGAAGCAGGAGCTCGATGACTTCCGCAAGCGGTACGAGCCGGCGCCCCCCACTCCGACTCCGGCGCCTGCGGAAGCACCCAAGCCCGCGGACAAGAAGTGAGCGATCCCATGCCGGACAAGATCACCGAGCAAGACGGCCGACTCGCGCTGCGTGACCATGTGCTGGAACGCGCACACCTCGCGCGGACCAAGCACGGGCCGGAGATCGACTACGGGGCGATCCTTCGGATCCTCGACGATCGAACGGTGGCGCGGTATCCGGTGGGCGTGCGGTTCAGCGCGGACGGCTTGGAGCCCGGCGAGTTCGCGCACGCGGCGCAACTGGGCGCGCACCCGAAGGATGGGTTCTGCATCTTCGTGCACCCAAGCTTTGAGGCGCGGCGAGAGCTGTGGCCGCTGCTGATCGCGTACCACATTCCGCCGATCAACTACGGGGACATCGCGGAGCCGGAGGACTGCGAGGCCTTCGGTGCGGCCTTGCTGGGGTTGGAGACGGAGGCGTACTACGCGAAGCTCTGCGAGCTTTCGGATGAGGTGTCGTGAGGCTGTGGGCGGTTGAGTTCGCATGATGTCGGGCCCGGATGCGTCAACGGATCAGAGTTCGAACGAAAGACCGTCGATGTAGCCACGGGCACCCCTTCGGGGTGCGGAACAAAACGCACGGCTTTCCGGGGGTGCGTCGCAAAGCCGACGCGACCCCCGGCTATTGGCGTGAAGGCCTTCGGCCTGAAAGACAAGAGGCGGCTCGTTTTCCCGGAGTTGCGTCGCAAAGCCGACGCGACCCCCGGCTATTGGCGTGCAGGCCTTTGGCCTGAAAGACAAGAGGCGG
>JBMOHX010000582.1:0-2329 GCA_049317625.1 Phycisphaerales bacterium | reverse complement strand
TTGTGATGAGGCGGTTGTCAAAGTGGAGGGCGCTGATGACGGTGAGCCTCGAGTTCGCGGAGGCGCCCGCGGTGCACGCGGCGGTGCGGGAGATCCTGCGCGATGAGGTGTCCCACGCGCGGCTCGGGTGGGCCCACCTTGCGACGGAGCGGGCGCGCGGCGGCGGCGCGTCGATCGGCGCCGCCCTGCCCGCGATGCTCTCCGGAACGGTGCGCGACGAACTCTTCTCCCCGGCCGACGACGACCCGCAGGGCGCGGAGCTGAGCGGGCACGGCGAACTGCCGCGGTCGACGCGCGCGGAGATCCTGGTGGCGACGATGGGGGCGGTGGTGTTCCCGGGCCTGGAGGCGCACGGAATCGACGCGAGCGCAGGGCGCCTCTGGCTGGCCGGGCGGCGGCCCGACGGCGCGGTCGCATCCCCTGGTTCGCGCCGTCGAGAGCACCCGCTCACCGCGCTGGAGGAGCCTCGCTGACGTGACAAGGTGCGGGACAGCTTCCTGACCTGGGAGGGCTACCGCATGCTTCGGATATGGAACCGCGAGTGGTTTAAGACGACACCGGCTGCCATCGAGACCATCTGGAACGCTCTGAACGCCCAAGAAGCGCCCTCATCCGCCCCTGCGGGGCACCCTTCTCCCGTGAACGGGAGCAGGAACGGATTCAGTCCTTTGTCCAGATCCTCGTATCGAGGTTCAGGTCCTCGACGATCGAGATGGTCAGGGAGAGGGCTTCGTAGTAGCCTTGAATCTGCTCGAGGTTCACGCCGGAGCGGAACAGGCGGGGCTCGAAAAGATTCTCTGAGTAAGGGATCGCGACGTAGACGTTGGCTCCGACGAACGAGAGCTGGATGTCGCGCTTCGCCTTCTTTTTGAACTCCACGATCCGAGACATCAGAGCCGGGGTGAGGATGTAGCGCGCCTCGATCTGGTCGGTGCCGTGGGTGACGAACTCCTTCTCGAACACGGGATCCTCGAGCTTCACCAGTTTCGCCGACCCGTGGCTTCCCTGCAGCGACTGGCCCAAATTGCCGAGCAACTTCTCGGCGACGTCGGTCAGCACGAAGGTCTGGGCGCCAAAGTGCTTGTTGAAGTCGCCCTGAAAGAAGAGTCCTTTGAAGATCGTGTGCCACTGGGTCTTCCGGCGACCCTTGCTGTCGACACCTTCAGTCTTGTACTGCGAGTGGATCTCCGAGAAACGAAGCGCGGTCGCGCCGACGGTCCCGGCCACCATGTCCTCGCCTTTGTAGCGATCGGGCTGCTTTTGGAAGATGCCGGAACCCATGTAGATGCTCTGGGAGATCAGGCTACCGGGCTCGTACTGCAGCGTGGGCGAGATGAAGCGCACGACCTCGGCGATGATCTCGCTTTTGAAGCGGGCGACGTAATCGTCCCAGCCCGGGGTGAACCAGAAGTACTCCGCGAGTTTACCTACGAGAGCGCCGGGGATCACGAAGGCCAATTGGTTAAGCTCGCGGGTGGCCGACCACAAACAACCCACGGCGAGCCCCGCGACGATCGCCAGGGCGATGCACTTGATCGCGCGGAACTTCAGTTCCGTGCGGACCTTCTCCATCGTCTGAAGGCGGTCGCGCAGCGTCCCTTCGAAGAACTGCTCGAAGTTCGACCGCTCCATCAACGGTTCAGCATCTGCCCGACGTCGATGTTCTGACGCTCGGCCTCGGCCGCCTCGAACACCTTCTTGCGCTGGTAGCCCATGATCCTGGCAAGGATGCTGGTCGGCATCATCTCGACGCCGTTGTTGTATTCGGTCACGGCCGAGTTGTAGAACCGCCGCGCCGCCGAGAGCTGCTCCTCGACCTCGTTGAGCGAGCGCTGGAGCTGCACGAAGGTGTCGGCCGCCTTGAGCTGAGGGTAGTTTTCGACAGAGATCATCACGCCGCGAAGCGCCTTGGAGATCTGATTGTCGACGTCCACCTTATCGTCGGAGCCGAGACCCGGCGCCATCGCCTTGGTGCGCAGTTCCGTGAGCTGGAGCAGCGTCCCTTTCTCGTGCTCCATGTACCCCTTCACGGCCGCGATGACGTTGGGAATGAGGTCGTAGCGCTTCTTGAGCTGGGCGTCGATGCCGCCGAACGCGTTCTCGACCTGGTTCTTACGGCCGACCAGCGAGTTGTAAAGCACAAACAGAATGATGACCGACACGGCGCCGGCAGCGATCGCAATCCACATGATGGCACTCCTCCTTGGAGCGGAAGATTGCTAGCACCAGAAAAGCCTAGTTTCCAGTCCGAATTCTGAAGATCTGTCGAGGGGCTAAGTAGTCCAACGGCCCTGCCCGTGCGCACCGCACTCTCTACGCAGGGCCCACT
>JBMOHX010000581.1:0-2338 GCA_049317625.1 Phycisphaerales bacterium | reverse complement strand
CTACAAGACCGACGGCGGCGCGGCGAAGCCCGCCCCCGCGAGCAACGGTGCCGCGGCGTCGGCCCCCAAGGCGCGGGTGGTCGAAGAGCCGCCCGAGCCCGCCGCGGATCGCGAGGACGCGGGCACGGTGGTCGGTTCGCTCGCGAACACGCCGGGCGCGAACAACGCGGGCAAGACGCTCGCGACTCCGGCGGTCCGGCGGCTGGCGAAGGAGATGGGCGTCGAGATCGACGGGATCACGGGAACGGGGATCGGCGGGCGTGTCGTGGAGAAGGATGTGCGGGCCGCAGCGAGTTCGGGAACGGCGTGTGGGATGGGGGCTCCCTCGATCCCGCCGGCGCCGGTGAAGGCGTCGATGCCGGCGGCCAAGTCCGTGCCTGCCCCGGCGGCTCCGAAGGCCGCGCCCGCGCCGGCCCCTCGTCCTGCGCCGACGCTCGCGCCTGGTGATGACGTCACGCGGATCCCGTTCCGGGGCGTGCGTCGGACGATCGCGAACCGGCTGCGCGAGAGCGTGGACCAGGCGGTGCACTTCACGGTGATGGACGAAGCCGATGTGAGCGCGTTGGACTCGATGCGTCGCAAGCTCGCGGGCGCGAGCGGCGAGAGGGTTTCGTTCCTGCCGTTTGTGGCGAGCGCGGTGTGCCGTGTGCTGGGCGACGCGAAGTTCCGGGCGCTGAACGCGACGACGAGCGTTGCTGATGGGGATGGCGAGATCATTCAGTACCGGAGCGTGCACCTTGGCATCGCGACGGACACGGACAGCGGGCTGATGGTGCCGGTGATCCGCGACGCGGACCGTCTGGGCGTGCTCGAGATGGGGCGAGCGATCACGTTGACCGCGGAGATGGCGCGGAGCCGCTCGATCCCGCGCGAGCAACTGATGGGCTCGACGTTCACGATCTCGAACGTCGGGAGCCACGCGGGTCGTTTCGCGACGCCGGTGATCAACTACCCCGAGGTCGGGATCCTCGCGGTGGGCCGAGCCCGCGAGGGGATGGTCGTGAACAAGGGGACATTCCGCGTGGGGCTGCTGCTGCCGCTGAGCCTGGCGTGCGACCACCGAGTGGTGGACGGGGCGACCGCGGCACTCGCGCTCGCGGAGATCATCCGCCTGCTGCAGGACCCGGATTCGCTGCTGACCCCGGCGCGGTCGTAACTCCCCTACCATCGCCTCGTGCGCAGAGGCTTCACGCTGATTGAGTTGCTGGTGGTCATCGCGATCATTGCGGTGCTGATTGGCGTGCTGCTACCGACGCTAGCGTCTGCTCGCGAATCCGGGCGGAGCACGATCTGCCTGAACAACCTGCACCAGAACATGGTGATCTGCAGGGCGTACGCGGACGAGAACAAGGGGCGTTCGCCTGCGCTCGGGGTTCCGTACGGCACGCTGCCGAACTGGGCGCTGGTGATTCAATCATCGGCGGGTGTTTCGGGAGGAACGTCTGGCGAGCTGTACGCGGCGAGGTCGAGCCTGGTGTGCCCGAGCGCCCGCGCGGTCTACGGCGATCAGATGCAGCGGACGTACGCGATCAACGTGAGCGGGCACGCGGGGGCCGTGGGCGATCCGGACAACTACGACGCCGCGCCGGGCGCCTCGATCAAGTTTGACCTGATCCAGCGGTCGAGCGACGCGGTGATTTTCGTGGACTCCGCGGCGGCGGCGATTGTTGGTGATGCCCCGCCGCCGACGCGGACCGCGAGCGTGCTGGATTTCAGAGACCCGACGCACGTCGCGACTCGGCTGCTGCTGCCGCACCAGAAGAGGGCGGGGTTCAACGCGGTGTTCGCCGATGCGTCGGCGAAAGCGCGGCGCGATGTGCCGGCGTGGTGGTCGGATCCCCTCCCGTAGTCAGGTGCCGAGGGGGAGGCTGAGGGAGAACGCGGCGCCCGAATCCGCGGCGGCGAGTTCCAGTCCGCCGCCGAGCTGTGTCGCGAGGCCCTTGGCGAGCGCGAGGCCAAGGCCGAGGCCGGAGATCGAACCATCGGCTTGCTTCTGGCCTCGGACGAAGGGGCGGAAGATGCGGCCGCGTTCGGCGCGTTCGATGCCGGGCCCGTGGTCGCGGACGAGCATCTCGACTTCGCGCGAGCTCACGCGGACTTCGAGGTGGACGCGCTTGTCGTCCGCGCTGGAGGCGTACTTGCAGGCGTTGTCGACGAGGTTAAAGAGGACGCGTTCGACGGTGGCGGGGTCGGTGGTGATGGGTTGATCGGCGTCGCCGTCGCGTTGGATCACGAGTTGCATCTCGGCTTGTTCACAGCGGGCCGCGAGGGCCCCGGCGCACTGGTCGATGAGTTCGCCGACGCGAGCGATGAACGAGTCCTGCCCTGCGAGTTCATC
>JBMOHX010000580.1:0-2338 GCA_049317625.1 Phycisphaerales bacterium | reverse complement strand
AATCGTTCGGGTCAGGTTCGTGGGGGGTGGGGGCCGGGTACCGAAGATGCTGAAGTTCAGCGTGCGGGTCCCACCGGGGTTGGTGGTCTGGTTGTAGTTGCCGATGAAGGTGCCGCCGAAGGTCGCGTCACCGGTAAAGTTGCCCGTCAACGTGGAAGTCGCGCCGATTGTAAAGTCCCACGTCTGGGCGGAGGCGGCTCCGGCGAAGCAGGACGCAAACGCGGCAGCAACAATAAGTTGTGATGATCGCATATGAACTCCCATAGCCCGTCAAGGGCCCGGATCGTACCAATCTTGGTGCGGTTGGGGAAGTCTAAAAACGAAGACAGCAGCCTCTCTCTCCTTAGGCTGCTGTTCGTTGCCTCCCCCGCGGGCATGGTGGGGGAGGCGGTTGTCTGTCTCGATGTCTCTCTCAACTCCGAGCTGCGGGCGGAACGAGGATGAGATTACCCGTGTCCGGGTGGATACACAAGACTTGGGCGTTTGTTTTTTCCCGATTTTGGTTGTCGAACCCCGTTTTATACTCCTGTTTGGTATAGATCGCGGACCTTTGAAGCCCGATAACCTTTGGTTGCGATCATTCCACGACGCGCGCCCAAGCGCCACCCGCGGCCGCCACGGCTACGCTCTCGCATGCCTTTCTCCCCAGTCGCCGAGGTCATCGAGGAGTTGCGCCGGGGCCGGATGGTGGTCCTCACCGACGACGAATCGCGCGAGAACGAGGGGGATCTGGTCGTCGCGGCGGAGTTCGTGACGCCCGAGGCCGTCACCTTCATGCTGAGCAAGGCCCTGGGGTACATGTGCCTCTCGCTGACGGAGGCCGACTGCGATCGGCTCAGGTTGCACCCGCAAGCCGCGGTGAACTCGACCTCTCGAGGAACGGCCTTCACCGTCTCGATCGACCTTCATCAGAAGCACGGGGGCACGACGGGGGTCTCTGCGCGCGAGCGCGCGCGGTGCATCCAGATGGCGATTGATCCGGCCTACGGCCCCGACGACTTCGCCCGACCCGGGCATATCAACCCGCTCCGCTCGCGTGATGGCGGGGTGCTGGTCCGCACCGGGCAGACCGAGGGTTCGGTCGACCTCTGCCGGCTCGCCGGGCTCTACCCGGCGGCGTGCATCATCGAGATCATGAAGCCCGACGGCGAGATGGCGCGGGTCCCGGACCTGGAGCTCTTCTGCGCCGAGCACGGGCTCAAGATGTGCTCGGTTGCGCAGGTCATCGAGTACCGCCTCGAGCGCGAGAGCCTGATCCGGCGGATCGAACCCGCGGGGGGCCACCGGCTGGTCACCGAGCACGGCGCGTTCAACGCGATGCTCTTCGAGAGCATGGTGGACCCGCTGCCACACGTCGCCCTGACGCTCGGCGACGAAGGCGGCATCTTCACGGGGGACCAGGAAGACGGGATCCTTGTGCGTATGCACAGGCGGAACCTCCTCGGCGATGTCTTCGGCGAGCTGATGCCCGGCGGGGAGACCAGCGGCGGGGTGCTCCGCGACGCGATGCGGGCGATCCAGCGCGAGGGACGGGGCGCCATCGTGTACCTCCGCACCAACGACCGTTCGGCCGCGGAGTTCGGGCTCGAAGGGCGGATCCAGCAGATGCGGCAGGGCACCCGGGACTTTGATGCCCCCGACTACACGGGCTCGCCGGTCCCGACGGACCTTCGGCAGTACGGCGTCGGCGGGCAGATTCTCAGGAGCCTCGGGGTCCGGCGGATGAGGGTGTTGACCAACAACCCGCGCCCATTGCCGGGTCTGACGGCGTTTGGACTCGAGATCGCGGGCCATGTGTCCGTCCCGGGACTCGAGTCGGCCGATCGGGGCGGCGCGTGATGTTCGAGATGACGGTCGAGGGCGAGTTCTGCGCGGCGCACGCGATCCGGATCGCGGGGGTTCGCGAACCGAACCACGGGCACAACTGGCGGGTGGTGGTCACGGTCCGCGGGCGGGAGCTGGACGCGGACGGGTTGCTGTGCGATTTCCACGAGGTGGAGCGCGTGCTGCGGGCGGTGATCGGCCCTCTCCACAACGGTGACCTGAATGCGCACGCCGCGTTCGAGGCGGTCAACGCCTCGGCCGAGCACGTCGCGAAGCACATCTTTGACGGAGTCGCGGCAGGGCTGCGGGGTCGGCTGCCCGCGGGAGCTTGGGTCGCGGGGGTGCGCGTGACAGAAGCCCCTGGGTGCGCCGCGTCGTACCTTGAGGAGCGTCGACCATGACCGGGCCACGGCTCGATATCGCGGACGACACCGGGAAACTGTCGCCGGGTGCGCTCGAGTTTCTCAGGGTGAATGGGGAAGCCGCGATCGCCAAAGCCAACGGAGCCGGCGAG
>JBMOHX010000579.1:0-2348 GCA_049317625.1 Phycisphaerales bacterium | reverse complement strand
GACGGCAGAAGCCTGGTTCTACGCCATCACCGCCAAACAACTCGCCGCCATCGACGAAGACCTCCTCGCGATCTACGAGAAGACCCTCGAGATCACCTCCGCCCGGAAGAAGGAGGGCGTCGCCAGCCAGATGGACATCGACCTCGCGGCCGGCAACGTCGCCAACGCGCGACAGTCTCTGGCCCGCAGCCGCGGCGCCCGCGAAGACGCCGTTCGCTCCCTCGAAGTCCTCCTTGGTCGTTACCCGTCCGCCGAACTCGAGGTCGCCTCCGATCTCCCAGGCTTGCCCGGCCCCGTCCCCACCGGGCTCCCCTCCGAGCTGCTCGAACGCCGCCCCGATGTCGTCGCCGCCGATCGCGAAGTCGCCGCGGCCTTCTACCGGACCGGCTCGGCTCGGGCCGCCCGCCTGCCGACGTTCACCATCAGCGGCAGCATCGGCACGCTCCTCAACCCCACCGCGGCGGTCTGGTCCCTGGGCGGCAACCTCCTCGCGCCGATCGTCGACGGCGGCGCACGGAAGGCAGACGTGGAAATCGCCGAAGGCCGGCAGAAGCAGTCTCTCGGCATCTACGTGAAGACCGCGATCAACGGGTTCCGCGAGGTGGAGACCGCGCTCGCCAACGGGGATGTGCTTGCGCAGCGCGAAGAAGAGCTGAAGCAGGCCGCGGATCGCTACGGCAAGGCCCGGCGCTCCGCGGAAGTGAGCTACAAAGAGGGCGCGATCAGCCTCGTCGATCTCAACGGCATCCAGTCGCAGGACGCCGCGACACGGGCGGAACTCGTGCGGGTCCGCGGCGAGCAACTGCGGCAGAGGCTCAAGCTCCACCTGGCCCTCGGGGGATCGTTCGAAGCAGCGAAGTGATCAGGCGTCGCACCGCGTGCGACCGCAAGGGATGAACGTCATGGACACGATTCGAGTTCTCGGCGCGGCGCTTGTCGCGACTGTTCTGACAATGCTCGTCGGCTGCGAACGCAAAGCCGCAGAACGGCCCGCGGCCCCTCCCGCGGAGGTGATCGTCGAAACCACGGTTCCTGCGACGCTGCCGGTGGAATACGACTTCATCGGGCAGACAGAGGCCTCGCGCAGCGTGGAGATCAGAGCGCGCGTGCAGGGATTCCTGATCCGCCAAGCCGTGAAAGACGGTCAGTGGGTGAAAGAGGGCGAAATCCTGTACGAGATCGACCCCCGCCAGTTCACCGCCGACACGGACGTGGCGAAGGCAAAGCTCGCGCAAGCAGCGGCGCGGGAGGAGAAGGCCGAGCGCGACGTCGCGCGCCTGACCCGTCTGCTCGAAGCCGACGCCGGGCAGCAGAAGAACCTCGACGACGCGAAAACCGAGAAGCTCCAGGCCGTAGCGGAGAAGGCCAACGCGCAGGCCCAGCTCGCCAACGCGGAACTCCAACTGAGCTACACGACGATCAAGGCCCCCGTAAGCGGGCGAGTCGGCGTGTCGGCCCGGCGCGAGGGTGCACTGGTCGATCCGGGTTCCAACAGCTACCTGAACACCGTCGTGCAGTCGGACCCCATCTTCGTCAACTTCACGATCAGCGAACGCGAGATGCTCAACTGGACGCAGGACGTCAAGGCCGGTCGCGTTGCGCTGCCCACGGACGGGAAGCTCACGGTTCGGGTCACGCTCGGCGACGGCAGCCCCTATCCCTACGAGGGCGAGATGGACTTCTTCGACACCAGCATCGACCCATCGACGGGAACACAGAAGGTTCGCGCGGAGTTCAAGAACCCCGCGGAAGTCGTTCGCCCGGGCGGTGAGCCGCGCGAGCTCATGCTCCCCGGTCAGTTCGTTCGAGCAAAGATTGTCGGCTGGGAGCGTCCCAACTCCATCACCGTGCCGCAGCGCGCGGTCGTGCAAGCGCCCTCGGGCCCCATGGTCCTGCTCGTCACCGCCGACGACAAGGTCGCCGTTCAGCCCGTCCAGCTCGGAGGGTGGCACGGAGACCGCTGGCACGTCACGCGCGGCCTGAAGGGCGGCGAGCGTGTGATCATCGACGGCCTGGTCAGAGCCCAACCGGGTTCCGTCGTCCGCCCCGTGACCGCCGGCGCCGAAGCGCAGCCGCAGACCAAGTAAAGGGGCGCCCGAATGATCTCCAAGTTCTTCATCGACCGCCCGGTCTTCTCGACCGTCCTCTCCCTGCTCATCACGCTCGGTGGGCTGATCAGCATCGCCACGCTCCCCATCGCCCAGTTCCCGGAGATCGTGCCGCCGAGCATCCAGATCACCGCGAACTACCAGGGGGCGAGCGCGGAGGTGGTCGCGGGCTCCGTCGCCGCACCGATCGAGCAGCAGCTCAGCGGCGCCCGCAACCTCATCTACTTCAACTCCCAGTGC
>JBMOHX010000578.1:0-2353 GCA_049317625.1 Phycisphaerales bacterium | reverse complement strand
GTCGCGCTTGTACCTGTCCATTTGGGCCGTTGCGATTGGTGCCGCGTTTGTGGCTGGCATGCTCGGGGTCTTTGTATGCCGCTCATCCTTGCCGGACGTCGCGGTTGTGCTGTTGGTGTTGGCGCACCTCGCCGCGTGCACTCTCACGCTGTGGCTGCCGCGCCGGCTTATGAGCGCGTGCATCGCACCCGCGCTGCGACGGGTGATGGACCAGCAACAGCGTCTGCTTCCAAAGGCCGCCACCCTCTGGGAACACTCCGTGAACTTGGTCACCCGTTCAACCTTTGAAACGCACGGCTTCGCCATGCGCGATCATGTGTTCCTGGGATTCTTTCCCCCCAAATCCACCGAACGCGATCACCCGTGCCGAGCCCTCGACGGATACGACTGTCCTGACTGGATGCCCGTATTGATCCATCGGGATCAATGGCGGCACCACATGCACATTACCGGGGGCACGCAGACGGGCAAGACGGTACTCGGTATATGTGGTTTCCTTTGCCAGTTGCTGCGCGGATACCGCGTGTACGAACGCGGTGTCGCGAGTAGCCTCGTGCTGGGCATCGACGGGCTGCCGATTGTCGCGAGCCACGAGAAGATGCCGATACTGGTGCTGGACTTCAAGGGTGACGAACTCCTTCGGAACACGCTGATCGAAGAATGCGCAGCAAACGGTCGCGTGCTCCGCATTTTCACCCTTGAGAAGGGCAAAGCGACGGCATATTTCAACCCGTTTCTTGACCTTGACATCGACCTCACCGACTTGGTGTCGTTCTGCGAGCTGTTGTGCTCGCTCCTTGGCGTGTACCACGGAGTGGCATATGGGCGCGGGTATTACTCCAAGCGTGCACGCGACAGGCTGATCAAGGCACTGAGATCGGCTGAACGGCCGCCGCGAAGCTGGGAGGACGTGTATCGCGCCGTGTTGCAGTTCAACGATCCGCAGGAAGATCGCGACGTCTTTGAGCTGGTCGCGTCGCTCATGGCGGTGGCGTCTTTCACGGTCTTGGGCAACGCGCCGGCGGGCGGTGAGAGCATCTCGATGTCGCAGGCGATTGCGAACGACGAGGTGATCTACTTCAACCTTCCGGCCCTCGGTCCGGCATTCACCGTCCGCGATATCGGTCGCATGGCGCTCTTCGCTTGGCTTGCTGCGGCGATGAAGCGGGCGAAGGGACCGCTCGGCCGGAAGCGTTCGCTGCTGGTGATGGATGAGGCTCAGATCATCTGTGGCGAGCAGATCCAGACGGTGTTCCAGCAGGCTTCGGAGGGATCTGTAACCTGCGTCCTCGCAAATCAGTCGGCTCGCGACCTCGACGCCGAAGGCGTGCCCCACATGAGCCGAATTGTCCGGGATAACACCCGTTATAAGCAGTCGTTCAGCATGCTCGACGTTGACGAGGTTCGTATATGGCTGACGTGGTCGGGCGAGCGTGTCGGCTTCTTACCCAGCTGGACGATCGGACCTCAAGGTACTTCTGTCACACACTCAGGCTCGATCCAGCCGCAGCTGCCGCTGAACTCGGTGTGGCAGGTCAATGCCGAGGCAAACACTTCGCTCCTGCATGTTATGAGCAACTCCGGATTCGCTGAGTTGTGGGGCCGACCACAGAGGGTGTGGACCCCGCCGACAATGACGACCGAGGCTTACGAACGGCGCAAACGCACGCCCTGGCCGGCTGCTCCCCTGACACCGATGCCGACCGAAGCAACCAAGGCCACGGTGGTGAATCCTGCGTCGCCAGAAGAGGTCACGCAGGCCTCACACGAGAACTACTCCCGCATCGAAGAGCTCTACCGAAGCCTCGCAAAGCGTCTGCACCCCCATCGGGCGGGGGAGGATGAAGAGTGAACACGTTCCAATACCGAGCGCCACGGTTCCCTGGCGTCCTCATTCTTGCGGCCGAGGTGAACTCCGCAAGCTGCGTTGCAGGGTTCGACGTCACGTCGCCTTTTTGGGTTGTGTGTCTGCCGCTGTCCACTCGCTTCGCGAATGGCAATCAGGCCAACAACAGATGGAGGAAACATGATGATCGAGATCAAACCGGACGGCTCGTTCCGGGTGCATACGCCGAACAACCCCTGGTGGTACAGACCGGGGCTGGCACTGTATTGGTTGGTGATGGGTGTCCTGTTTGGCTCGGTCGCCACGCGGGCATACTTCATCATCCTTGCGGGCCGGTAACGACCAGGGAGGAGTTGGCGAAAGCCAGCTCCAACCTTTGGTGCTACGCGTACTGGTGCCACACCCACAGCACCCCCAACACGACGCCGATGACGAAGAACACGACTTCGATGCGCGCAGTCGGCGGCGGCGGCGGGTTCCAGTGGGCGAGTAGTCGTTCCAAGTCCA
>JBMOHX010000577.1:0-2365 GCA_049317625.1 Phycisphaerales bacterium | reverse complement strand
TTCGAGCATCTCCGACCAGATGCCGCCGTAGATGCACCGGCCCAGGTGCTCGATGAACTGCCCGTAGATGAAGTCGTGCATCGGCGGCCGTGTGCGATCCGCGTGCACCTCGACCTTGAACCCGAGTTTGTCGGGGTCGAGCCGCGTGAGCTTGACACGGCGGAAGTGGGCCGTTCCGGTCGCCAGTCCCCAGCCCCCCAGCAGGCAGTTGACCTGCACCTTCGACCTTTCCCCAGACTGAAAGACAATCTCGACTTCTGTCCAGTCAGATGTTCCGGTGATCGCGCGCGTCTGCGCGCCGGGCAGCCCGTGCACATTCAGAAGCGCGCCCTTCCCGGTGGTGGCGACCACATCGTGTGTGCTGATCTCTCCCGAAAGCCGGTAGAGGGAGTCGCGTCTGACCGGGAACGTGCGGGTCCACGCGGCATCGCAACCGGCGCTGGAAATCAGCGACCACCACGACTGTCCGTTGAGCTTCACGGAGGCGGACATCGCCGTGCCCGCCCACTCCTGCTTTTTCCATTCCGGATCAGGCCCTTTGATCTCAACCTCGATGGGCTGCGCGCCAGCCACCATCGGCGAGAGCATCAAGACCATCAGCAGCGCGTGCAGGAGTTTGTACATGCGTTCCTTCCTCGGTCGTGACCGCAACGTCAAAGGGAGCCCGCATCGGCACGTACGGGGCAGTGTCAGTATCGGGTCGCCCTGAGGCGGCGTCAACGTACGAGAGGCGAGGCCGGAAGGCGATCGGCGTGTCGATTCGGTGAAGCACGTGAGAATTGTTGCCCTTGCTCGCAGGATCGGCCGTTTTTGCATGACAAACACTGTTGCTGAGGACGCGGACCCGCTGGTACCATCGCCGCCATGAACCCCCCATACACACCCACCGTCGTTGGCACCGTCGCGGCCCGGCTTCACGAACTCTGCAACGCCGGGAAGTTCCATGAGGCAATGGTGGAGCTCTACGCCGACGACGCCCGCCACGTCGAAGCGATGGAGATGCCCGGCAGCCCATACAAGCGCGTGATGGAAGGCAAAGCCGCCCTCCTCAAGATGAGCGAGAACTGGGGCAAGACCACCACCGTGCACGGTGCCTCCGTCGGCACGCCGCTCGTGAACGGCGATCAGTTCGTTTGCCAGATGACCATGGACTGCACGTCCAGCGAAGGCCCGATGGCTGGTCAGCGCATGAACATGTCCGAGACGTGCCTCTACACCGTCCGCGATGGGAAGATCGTCGAGGCGAAGTTCTTCTACGGCGGGTGCTGAGACGTCGGGACGCGTTGATGTGTCGCCCGGGGGCCCTGCCCCGCCGATGCACATCGCCGAGATTGGCTGGCTTTCGTTGAGTCTCGGCACCGCACGGGATTGTCGCCCCTGCGTGCGACTATGATGCCGCGCACGGACGAAACAGCCCCACCCTCGGTCGGGCATTGCGAGCCTTTCATTGATGAGTTCAAGCAGCGCCGATTGCTCCGGATCTCCAGTTCTCCCATGCGTTCCGCGTTCCTGTTCGGCCGATGAGGCGGTCTCGCACGTCCGCAGCGGGATGAACGTCTTCGTGCACGGCGGCTCGGCCACCCCGACGCCGCTCATCGAGGCGCTCTCGCGCCGGACCGACCTTCGAAACGTCAAGCTCTACCACCTGCATCTCGCCGGGCCGCTCCCCTTCACCGCTCCCGAGTTCGAGGGGAGGATCAAGTCGATCTCCCTCTTCACCGGACAGGGGCTCCGCGAGCCGATCTCGCAAGGCCGCGCAGAGTACATGCCGGTCTTCCTCTCGGACATCCCGGCACTCTTCACCCACAAGTCGATCCGGCTCGACGCCGCGATCATCCAGTTGTCTCCGCCGGATCTGCACGGGCTGTGCACACTCGGGGTTTCGGTAGACGCGGCCCGGAGCGCTGTGGACGTTGCGCCCATCGTCCTCGCGGAGATCAACGAGCAGATGCCCCGCACGCACGGGCACAGCGTCTTCCCGATGGCGACGCTCAAGGCCCACATCAGAACCGACCGTCCGCTTCACGCGCACGGCGCGGAAGAGGAGACCCCCGTCATTGGTCGGATCGGCGAGATCATCGCCGACCTCGTGGACGACGGTGCCTGCCTCCAGATGGGCATCGGCGCGATCCCCGACGCCGTGCTCGGCCGGCTGAAGCACAAGCGGGATCTGGGCGTGCACACCGAGATGTTCTCCGACAGGCTCGTTGACCTCTTCGAGGCCGGCGCGATCACCAACCGACGTAAGTCGGTTCACCCCGGCCGGATCGTGGTCAGCTTCGTCATCGGGACAAAGCGCGTCTTCGACTTCGTGAACGACAACCCGCTCGTCGAGTTCCACCCCTGCGACCGCACCAACGACACC
>JBMOHX010000576.1:0-2366 GCA_049317625.1 Phycisphaerales bacterium | reverse complement strand
TTGAAGAGATGGACCGGCCGTCCGCTGCCGCGGAGGGCGTCGAAGGAGACCTCGCATGAGAATCGCGCTGAGCGCCGACCACAGGGGATCGGGTTGCATCCGTCAGCTCGCCGAGAAGCTCAAGCGAGAGGGGCACGAGGCGATCGTCGTCGGCGAGTGCTCCGGCGCGGCCTGCGACTACCCGGAGCGGGCCTACGACGTTGGCCGCATGATCGCCGACAAGCAGGCCGAGCTGGGGATCCTGGTCTGTGGCACGGGCATCGGCATGTCCATCGCGGCCAACAAGGTGCCGGGGGTGCGTGCGGCCGTCGTGCACGACGAACTGACCGCGCAGCTCTCCCGCAGCCACAACGACTCGAACGTGCTCTGTCTCTCGGCCGACTTGCTCGGGCAGCGGCTGATCGAGAAAGTGGTGGAGTCCTGGCTCGGCGCTACATTTGAGGGCGGGCGGCACTCGCGACGCATCCGCAAGATCATCGCGATGGAGCGCGGGGAGAACCCCGCGAACGTCGTCGAGTAACTCGCCCCGCGACCCAGAGGCCTTCAGCTATGCCACCGAGCAAACCCTTCGTCGGCGTCGACCTTGGCGGGACCAACATGCAGATCGGGGTCGTCTCGCCCGACGGCAAGCTGATCAGCCAGACCAAGAAGAAGACCAAGTCCGAGGAGGGATACGAGGGCGTCCTCGACCGTATCTGCGAGGGCGTGACCGAGGCGTGCGCGGCGGGGGGCCTCTCGCTCTCCCATATCGGCGGCATCGGTATCGGCGCTCCCGGGGTGGTTGATCCCCACCAGGGCAAGGTCGTTGTCGCTGTCAATCTGCGGTGGACCAACAAGCCATTGGCCGACGACCTCGGCAAGCGGCTGAAGACCAAGGTGCTCGTGGACAACGACGTGAACGTCGCGGTTTACGGCGAGAACGTGCTCGGCTCGGGAAAGAACTCCAAGAACCT
Organism: Phycisphaerales bacterium; assembly: GCA_049317625.1. GTDB lineage: Bacteria > Planctomycetota > Phycisphaerae > Phycisphaerales > UBA1924 > JBEIUO01. Next base: position 1,413 of record JBMOHX010000576.1, on the reverse strand, counting down.
GCTCGGCGTGTGGATCGGCACGGGGATCGGCGGCGGGCTCATCCTCAACGGCAAGCTGCACTACGGCCACTTCCTTTCGGCCGGCGAGATCGGGCACATCGTGCTCTTCCCGTTCCATCCGCTGGGCTCGCGAACGCTGGAGAACAACGCCAGCCGCACCAACGTCTCCAACCGCATCATCAAGCTCATCAACGCAAACTACAAGAGCAAGCTCACGAGCGAGCTGGGGAACGACCCCGAGAAGTGGAGCCGCGAGGTCAAGAGCAAGCTCATCGCCCAGCACTACCGCGGCGGGGAGCGTGAGGATGATCTCGTGGTGCGCGTGGTGGACGACGCGGCGGAGATGATCGCCGTGGCGATCGCCAACGCGGTGACGCTGCTGAGCCTCGAACGCGTGGTGCTCGGCGGCGGGCTGACCGAGGCCTGCGGCAAGGCGTTCGTCGAGCGCGTCGCGACGCACACCCGGGAGATGGTCTTCCCGCGGATCTGCCAGGATGTGGAGCTGGTCACGAGCAAGCTCGAAGACTCCGCGGGGATCTACGGGGCCGCGATGCTCGCGATGGACGTGTTGTAGTCTGTTTCGCGGGTCCTCGAACGTAAAGTGATGTCTCCGGGTAGATTAGAGCGATTTCCGCGCCCACTCTCGCGCGGTTGCTTTCCGCACCCGCCACGCGGGATTTGCGCGATCTGAGCGCAGTGTTGCTGCATCGCACACGAGGCCCTGACGCGGGCGCGCTTTAGTCTTCATCCCTGCTTGGAATCCGTCGAGCGCGCGTGTCGCACGAGTGGTGCCGAGAGGGTTTGTTTCTGAGGAGAGTCAGACATGAAGAACTTCGGTATCGCCCCCGCTGTGCTCGCGCTCGTCGCGGGCACCGCCATGGCCCAGATCCAGGGTCCCAGCAGCTCGCAGACCCCGTACGTCCTCCCCACCGTGGGCGGGATCAACACCCCGGCCGCCGGCGACGTGCAGACCGTCAGCATCTTCACCGTCGGTGACACCATCGGTGGTTACCGCATGGTCGGCATCCCGGACGGCATGGGCGTGATGGGCAACGGCGACGGCACCATGACCGTCCTCATGAACCACGAGCTCGGCGGCACCGCCGGCGTCGTTCGCGCTCACGGCCAGACCGGCTCGTTCGTTTCGCGCTGGAACATCAACGCGAACGCCTCGAACCTGCTCGTGAACTCCGGTCGCGACCACAACACGTCGTCGGCTGACGCCTTTGAGTACTCCCCCGCCACCGGCACCTGGAGCAACGCCGCCAGCTCCGCCCAGCGCTGGAACCGCTTCTGCTCGGCCGACCTCGCGGCCCCCTCGGCCTACCGCTTCGGCAACCTCGGCACCGACGCCCGCGTCTACATGAACGGCGAAGAGACCGGCGCTGAAGGCCGCGCGTACGCCCACATCGT
>JBMOHX010000575.1:0-2367 GCA_049317625.1 Phycisphaerales bacterium | reverse complement strand
GGCGAAATCCGCGACGGCGAGACCGCGCAGCTCGCGGTGCAGGCGTCGCTGACGGGCCACTTGGTGCTCGCGACGCTGCACACCAACGACGCGCCGAGCGCGATCCCGCGGCTGGTGGACATCGGCATCGAACCCTACTTGATCACGTCGTCGCTGCTCGCCGCGCTGGCGCAGCGACTGCTCCGCCGGGTGTGTCAGAACTGCGGGGGCTCGGCGCGGGGCGCGAGCGGCCGGTGCGAGGTGTGCTACGGCACAGGGTACAAGGGCCGGTTGGCGGTGTACGAGATCATGACGATGAACGACGAGCTGCGCCGCCTGACCGCGACGCGCGCCGACGCGGTGTCTCTGTACGACACCGCGAAGCGCACGGGCTTCATGCCGATGCGCGAGGATGCGCTCACGAAGGTCCAGCTCGGCCTGACCGACGAGACGGAAGTCTACCGGGTGCTGCACTAAGGTTGCGGGGCTTGCGCTCCTGCTTCCTACTGTTGCCGCGATGATGCCGCCCTCGCTTACAGGAAGATTCGTCCATATCGAGCCCCTCCACGAGTCCCACGCCGCCGACCTCGCGGCCGGTGCGGACGCGGAGATGTTCCGGTACTTCCCGCCGCCGTACGCGCCGGCGGGGGTAACCGAGGCCGACTTGGTCGCGTACATCCGGGCTCGCACAGCGGGCGCGACGGCCTTCGCGATCATCGACCGGGAGAGCGGCCGGGCTGTTGGATCGAGCTGCTACCTCGATGTGCGGCAGGAGCACTTGGGCCTGGAGATCGGCGCGACGTTCATCCTGCCGGCGTGGCGCGGGACCCGCGTGAACCCGGAGTCGAAGCTGCTCATGCTCGCCCACGCGTTCGACGCGATGGGGATGATCCGTGTGCAGCTCAAGTGCGATGCGCGGAACACGCCGAGCATGAGAGCGATCGAGAAGCTGGGCGCCGTGCGCGAGGGCGTGCTGCGCAGGCACATGATCGTGGGCGACGGTTTCGTAAGGGATACTGTCATGTACAGCATCACGCGCGAGGAGTGGCCGGGCGTGAGGGAACGACTGGCGGAACGGATCGGGGGCTGAGTTGTGCTGTTGGTCGACGTCTACAACGTCTTGCACATCACCGGGGTGCTCCCGCCGGAGCTTGCAGGGCTCGACGTCGCCGAGCTGGGCGACCTCATCGGCGTGAGCCGCTATCGCAGCGGCAAGACACTGCTGGTGTGCGACGGCTTCGGGGCCCCCACCGTCGACGACAAAGAAGCATGCGCGTACCTCAGTGGGCGCGAGCCCAACGCGCGCGACTACGCCGGCATCCTCTTCGCGGGGCGCGGTCGAGAGGCCGACTCGCTGATCGAGCGGCTGCTCGAACGCTTCGGCGGGAGCAGGCGGGTCACCGTCATCAGCAGCGATCACCGGCTGAAGCGGGCAGCGAAGCGGGCGAAGGCGCGGCATGTGCGGAGCGAGGACTTCCTGCGCGACCTGGCGGAAGACGCACGGCGCACACCCCGCGCGCCGCGGGCCGCGCGGCCAAAGGGCCTCGGTGACGACACCCAGCTTTCGAAGGACGAGGTTGACCTCTGGGCGCGCCGGTTCGGGCTGACGCCCGACGACCCGCTGATGAGCATCCCCGCGCGGGAAGCACTCCCTCCCCCACCACCGCCGGCGTCGCGGCCCGGATCGAAGCCCGCGGCCAAACTGCCGCCTCCCGCTCCCGCTGCGCCACCCGCGCCGATTGACCCGCTGCTGCTCGAAGCGCTGCGGATGTGGCCCGGCCGCATCAGCCTCGAGGATTTCGACATGGAGCTGTGGCTCGGTCAGGACGACCTGATGGGCGACCCCGAGATCCGCAAGTTCACCTGACGATTATTTGTCGCGGAAGCGGTTGCCCTTGCCCTTGTCGCGCTGCTTGCTCTTCTGGCTGCGGCGTTCGCTGCCGGACATCTTCTTGAAGTTGCCGAAGCCAGCGCCGCCACCGGCGGTCATGCCACCGCCCAGGCCCGCGGCCAGACCCGCGACGGGCCCCGGTGCCTTGCGTGCCTTGCCCGCGGCGCGGCTTGCGGCGTCGTCGACGGTGAGGTCGAGCGTGCGTTTGGCGAGATCAACGTTGGCGATGCGCACGATCAGCGAATCACCAAAGTTGAAGGATCGACCGGAGCGCTGATCGACGAGCGCGCCGGTCTTTCCGTCGACCTTCCAGAAGGGCGTGAGGTTCTCGCGGGTGATGTCGCCGGGGAGGTCTTCGCTCTTGATGAAGCCGTCGGCCAGGAACTTGTCGATCTGCACGAAGACGCCGCGCGGGTTGACGCCGGTCACGATGCCGCGGAACGACTCGCCGACGTGCTTCTCGAGCAACTGGAGGACGAGGAACTGGCGGAGATTGC
>JBMOHX010000574.1:0-2375 GCA_049317625.1 Phycisphaerales bacterium | reverse complement strand
CTCCGAGGACAGCCGAGCATCGTAACGGTCCTTCTTTCGCGTTGCACCGCTCGGCACATCGCGAAAGGTTCGCCAAGAGAGACCAGCGCGTCGCCGGACCGGCGCGCGGCACCACATCGCGCAACTCTTGCCTTCGTGGCCGCGGGTCGGGCCGCTTCAGCAGCCCGAATCCCACCGCGCGAAGAACGCGATCACGTCGTCCCCGTCGGTGCCGCCGCTCGCGTCGAAGTCCGCGTGGCTCAGATCCCAGTCGCCGAAGAACGCGATCACGTCGTCGCCGTCAACGCCCCCATCGAGGTTCCAGTCCGCCGAGCAGTTGGGGCTCACCGCGCCCGTGATGCGCCACGCGACCAGCTGGTTCACACTGATCGGGTCCCCGTCGTCCACGATCCCCACGAGCGCAAAGCCCCCGCCGCTGAGCTCCGGCCCCAGCGCCAGCCCCTCCACGTTCGCGTGCGAACCCGAGTACAACTGCCGCTTCCCCACCACCGCGGCGGGCGGCGTCGCGCTGAACGAGGTATTCGACGAGACGTCCAACGCCCCACTCAGGTCGACCTCGTAGATCCGCGTCTGGAACGGCGCGAAGATGTTGAAGCCGAGCGAACGCTCCATCGACAGCAGCGCGCCCGAGGGCAACTGCACCAGCGCACTCACGCCGCTTCTGCTCCCCGAGGTCACCGGCGCATGGATCGGATTCGTGCGATACGCGTACTGCGCCGCGGGCGCGTAGCTCGCCCCACTCCGCACGAACTTCGCGAGCCTGACCAGCGTCCCCGCGGCCGGCGTCGAGAGCGGGCCATCCACCGTCAGCGCCTCTTCATTGCACGTCCACATGACACCCGGACGCGACGGCGCCGCGAGTGATTCAAAGCCAAAGTTCGACCTGATCGACGCCAGCGGCGCGGGCGCAGCCACGATCTCCAGCAGCGCCCCGCTCGCGAGGTCATACCGCCGCACCGCGGGCGTGGTCTCCTCCGCGAGCCACACTTCTCCCGGTGCGCCCTCCACCATCGCGATGTCCTCGAAGTCCAGCGTCTGCGCGATCGTGTATACGCCGGTGATACCGGCCGACACAACCGAGCCGCCCGCGCCGAGCACGACGTTCAGCTCAATGACCTTGTTCGAGTTGTCCATCACCGCGAGCCAGCGCGTGCCACCGGCGTAGACCAGCCCGCTGAGCCCCGTCACCGTGAACGACTGGCCCGCGCCATCGACGGCGGTGGTCGGGAGGCCGACCGTGTTGACGTAGGCGACCGACACTGGTTGTGCCGCGGCAATGGGAGCAATCCCCGCGACAAGCACGACGAACGCCGCCGATTCACGCCTGACAGGTTCCATGGGCCGGACCATACCATGGCGGTCAACCCCCTCAACCACCGACCGCCACGGCCCCAGAGTTGAGTTGACCGAGGATCCGGACTCGGGTCTTTGCCCGGACCTTGTTGGACACCCGGTTTCATCCAAGGGCTCGCCGTTTGGTCTGATCCCTGCTCTGCGGGGGTTGGAGATCCGCAGAGTTCATCGGCGACGCGGGGCTGCTCGGTCGCGGGCGGCTGGGAAATCACAAGCGTTGGGTCATGGGCGCTTGTGCTGGCCTCAGATGGACGAACAGGTCGTAAGCAAGGGGCTGGTACGACCTGGCGGCCCTCGGGGAGGGCCACACTGGGCCATTGGCATCGGGTCATGCGCTCGAGAGGGCCGGAGCGGAAGAGTCACGCAACCTCACTCGCCGTGTATGCTTGCGTCGGTGAGTTGGGAGTCTCGGGGTGCTGAAGCTTCAGCAGCCCCGCTCGCACCATCGGTGAGAGGAAGAGGTTCCTCAGCCGGTCAGGATTGCGTCTCAATAGCTTGCCGAGCACCTCGGCTGAAAGAAAGCGACCTCGACACAGGGCGATGACGACGCGACGGACTTCCTCCTGCGGGGCCTTGCGCTTGTCGGCGACCCTCGCCGCGATGGCTCGAAGGGCGGAGTCCGCATCGCCAGGATGAGGCACCGACAGGCCTCCTGTCGTCTCACCCTGGCTCCCACTTGGCCACGGGAGCATGGTCTCGTTCGGGTCCGGAAAGGGTGTTGGGGCGGTCTGAGCTGAGAAAGGTGAGGAGCTCGGGAGCAATGGTGAGAAGCTCGGGACCAATGGTGAGGAGCCTGAGGTCAACGGTGAGGAGCTTGGCTGGCCCCGAGCGGTCGATGAGGCTGGCAGCGAATAACTCGTCCACCGGCCATACCCGTCCGGGATCAGGAGACCCCGCTCGCAGAGCCCCTGCAAGAGCTTGGTGATATCGGAGGCGTGCATCGTCGTGAGCGAGCGCAGACGGCCGTTGCTGACGGTGCCTTCCAGTTGCGCCGTCGCGAGTGCTTGGAGTTCTTCCCGGTC
>JBMOHX010000573.1:0-2379 GCA_049317625.1 Phycisphaerales bacterium | reverse complement strand
CGGCGCAAATTGGCAAAGCGATAAAGCGAAAAGCAGCAAATAAGAACGAGTGGCCACCCAAGGAGGGGTCGCGGTGGCGGATGTTTGGGAGCGCGGAAGAGCTCCAAGCTCCGGGATGGCAACAGCCACCTGCTGCTTTGCTGCAACCGGCTCCTCCGTCGGTGGTATGTTTATCGCAAACGGAGGCCCTCCCCTATGCGACGTCATTGCGCGGCGCTGATCGGTGCGTTGCTCTCGCTGCAGTCCGCCGCGCTCGCGCAATCGTGCGATGAGTGGTCGTACTTCGATCCCGCACCCGCGGTCTACGCCCGGTGCCTCGCGTTCGACGCGGCCCGCAGCGAGTTCGTAGCATTTTCAGTCCTGCCGCGCGTGTTCAGGTCGATCCCGGGAGAGGCCTTCGGGATCCGCGACGGCGTCTGGACCCGCACCGCGATGGGGCCGGACCTTTCCACGAACGAGGCGTTGCGTACCTCCAGCGTGATGGCCTGCGACGAGGCCCGCGGTGTCATGGTCCTCAATAGCGGTTCGACCTGGGAACTCGTGAATGGTGCCTGGGTCCTGCGGACGAGCGGGTTCATCGCGGCGACCATGACCTTTGACTCGACCCGCGGGCGGATCATCGCGGTCGGGAACGACCGCACGCTTCGGGAGTGGAACGGCGCATCGTGGACCATCGTTCCGACCTCGGGCCAGGTGCTCTCCACCGCCCGGACCTATCCGCTGATCCACGATCCGGTGCGCAACGAGGTGTGGTCAATCTCAGACGCGGGCTACACGGTCTTGGCCAATGGCGCCTGGGGGCCGCTGAATCCTGGAAGGTGGGACGGGGCGGATCGCGCGTTGGTCGGATACTTCGACCCGGTCGACCAGCGGGTGCACGTGATCACCCGCTTGGCGGAGTACCGGTGGACGGGCACGGGGTGGGCTCAGACGCCCATTTCCGGCTGGCCCGCGTCGGTGTTGTCCACCTCTGTCTCCGGCGCGTGGGACCCGGTACGGCGCGAGGCGATGGTGCTCAACACGGCCGCGAATCTCCCGTTTGGCGGGGTCCGCTCGCTGGTTCTCCGCGCGGGATCCTGGGTCCCCTCGGTCACGATGGGGGTGTTGCCCATCGGCAACTCGAGCGATCGAGGACTGGTGTACGACACCTCGAAGGACCGCCTGATTGGGTTGCTCCCGCAGGGGACAGTCGAACTGCGAGACCGTTCGGCACGTGTCATCGACGGCCGCAGGGTGAGGCCGCTCGGGTACGACCCCGGGCGTGACATCGTGCTCGGTGAGCTCGGCTCTCAGGTGTACACCATGTCCGATCGCACGTGGATGATGCGAACGGCGCCGGCTCAGTTGCTGATCGGAGGCGCGGCGACCTACGACCCCTTGCGTCAGAAGCTCATCGGCGTGAACCGCGGCACGTTGCTCTCCTTCGACGGCTCGCGGTGGAACGCCGAGGGGTCAACGTTCGTCATCGAAACATGGCAAGACTCATGGATCGCGTTCGATCCGGTCAGGGGTCGGTCGGTGCTCATGGTCTCTTCGACCGGAGGCGGCGGGCCGACTCGCCACGAGATGAACGGCCAGATTCCCCCGATCATCGTGACTCCGCAGGTTGCGAACTACGGCCTCGAAGCCGTCTACGACCCCAACCGAGGCGGGCTCGTGACCGTCGGCGGATGGCGCGGGCCGGACGGGAGCGGCTTCCCCCGGGCGACGAGCATCCTCCGTTCAAACGCCGCGCAGTGGGAACCGCTCGTCCCGCGCCTTCAAGTGGGTCGGAAGCAATACGGGGCCGCCTACGACACCCTCCGGCAGCAGATCGTGATCTGGGGAGGCCTGAGCGAGGGGGATTCCGGGAACTGGGCGGGAACAATGCCGGCGATGCTCGGCTATGGCCCCGCGGCAATCGTCCGCCAGCCCTCTGCCTCCACGGTCCTCCTTGGCCAGACGACCGAGCTTCGCGTCGTCGCGAAGGGCGGCGGCCAAGTGCAATACCGCTGGCGAAAGGATGGCATCGAGATCCGCGACACCGCGCGGCGGCTCGGAACCGCGCGCGAAGTGCTCACGATCGACGACGCGCAGCCGGAAGACTCGGGCTCATACGACGTGGTTGTCTCGAACCCTTGCGGCACAGAGACCAGCGTGAGCGTCACCGTCGGCCTCTGCATGGCGGACATCAACCTCGATGGAGGCATCGACAGCGACGACACCATCGCCTTCTTCGCCGCGTGGGAGGCGGGTGCCGGCGACTTCGACGGGGACGGAGACACCGACGGCGACGACGTGATCGCGTTCGTTGCGCGCTGGGACGCGGGGTGCTGACGCCGCCGCCGAAGCGGCGTAAATTGGCCAAGCGATAAAGCGAAAATCAGCAAATAAGAACTG
>JBMOHX010000572.1:0-2382 GCA_049317625.1 Phycisphaerales bacterium | reverse complement strand
TCAATATCAGCAACCCCGCCACGCCCACGCTGGTGGCGACCGTCGCGACCGGGACGAACCCATACTCCGTCGCAGTGTCGGGTTCGTTCGCGTACGTTGTGAACTACTTCGTAAACACGCTGCAGGTCTTCAACATCAGCAACCCCGCCGCGCCCACGCTGGTGGCGACTGTCGCGACCGGAGGCCAGCCAGTCTCCGTCGCGGTGTCGGGCTCGTTCGCGTACGTGGTGAACCAAACCTCGAGCACGCTGCAGGTCTTCAACATCAGCAACCCCGCCGCGCCCACGCTGGTGGGGAGCGTCGTGACCGGGGACGGCCCAAACTCCGTCGCGGTGTTGGGCTCGTTCGCGTACGTGGCGAACTTCTACGCGAACACGCTGCAGGTCTTCAACTGCAGCAACCCCGCCGCGCCCACGCTGGCGGGGAGCGTCGCGACCGGGTTCTGGCCATTCTCCGTGGCAGCGTCAGGCTCGTTCGCGTATGTGGCGAACGCCGCCTCGAACAATCTGCAGGTCTTCAAGGCTGTCAGTGTCGGCTTCGGCGCACCGCTGGCCGCATCAAGCCTCGCCGGCGTCAATGGCTCCGGGTTAGAGAACCTCGATGCCTCCAAGATCACCACCGGCACACTGGCCGCGGCCCAGATCCCCAACCTCGATGCCTCCAAGATCACCACCGGCACGCTGGCCACGGCCCAGATCCCGAACCTCGACGCCTCCAAGATCACCACCGGCACACTCGCCGACGCGCGGCTGTCGACCAACGTTGCCCTACTGGGCAGCAACCAAACCTTCACCGGAACAACGAACTTCACCAGCAACGTCGGCATCGGCACTGCCGCGTCGCAAGCGATTCTGGATGTTCGCGGCAGCGGAACCTTCCGCAACGGCCACATCGCCTACTTCCAGAACAATGACGCCACCGGGTCGGGCATCGCCATCCAGATTAACGCCACCCGCACCAGCGCGCAAAACAACTTTGCGACGTTCTACAACGCAGCCGGCGCCGTCGTTGGTCGCATCGAGGGCTTCGACCTCCAGTCGGGCGACTGGGTGCCACCACCCGATTTGCCAGTGTCCATCGCCGGTGGCTTCTCCAGCATGCAAGTCAATCCGGGCGTCACCGTGCGACCGACAGCCGACTGGTTCAATCCTGGCTCGCTCCCTTCAGCCTCGCTTCAAGGCGGCCGCTTGCCGTCGTCGAGTCTCGTAGGCGGCCGCCTGCCGTCGTCGAGTCTTGTCGGCGGCCGCTCCCCTTCAGCGAGCTTGGATGGAGGGTCGCCACCCAGCCTCAGCATCAACTGGACGGCCTTTACGTTCAACTTCAACCCCGGCTCGTTCCCCGCATTGAACTTCGACCCGGGCGCGTTCCCAACGTTGGCCTTCGATCCCGGCGCGTTTCCAACTCTGGCCTTTGATCCCGGCGCGTTTCCCACGCTCGCCTTCAACCCCGGCTCCCTGCCATCAGCATCCTCGCCGGTCATCCTTTCGACTCCTTCGATCAGCTTCACGCTTCCGACTGAAGCGGACCTCATGCCCCTGACAACCTGGGCCGTCGAAAGCAATCTTCAGGGCCTCATCGCGATTACTCCCCTGCAAGCCGCGGTCAACGTTGCCAGCGTTGCGGCCATGCGGGCTGCAAAGGATGGCGGCATCACCTACGGCTCCAAGGGTGCCGACTATGCCGAGTACCTGATGAAAGTCGATCCGAAGGACGACATCCAGTTCGGCGAGGTCGTCGGTATCTTCGGCGGCAAGATCTCTCGCAAGACAGACGGCGCCGAGCGCGTCATGGTCATTTCTCAGGCCCCCGCAGTCGTCGGCAACCAACCCCCTGATGCCGAGCGCAGCGCGTATGAGATGGTCGCCTTCATGGGACAGGTGCCCGTCGCCGTCGTTGGCGGCGCCACGGTTGGTGACTTCATCGCTGCATCGGGCAAAGGCAACGGAGTCGCCGTGGCCATCCACCCCGCCGACCTGCGACCCGAGCACATGGAGCGCATCGTCGGGCGTGCTTGGGCCAACTCCGTCGACGACCGCTTCGATTTCATCAACACCCACATCGGCGCCAAGGAAGAAGCCGCCGCGATGCTCCTGGATCGTGAGATCAAGAAGAATGAGGCCGCCGCCGAGGCTGCCGAAGCGATGGAAGCTCGGCTGCGCCGACTTGAGGAACTCCTGGGCCAGACTCAGCGCTAACCGGCCATCCGGCTTCGAGTTTCTCGCTGGCGCCGTGCGCAACGTCGTGGAGGCTCTCGAAACTCTGAGGTGTGGTGCGGTGCCCCCCAAAACGACAACCCCCGAGTCTTGCGACTCGGGGGTGTTTCGTTCAATAGTGAGCGCGCAGCGGTAACCCGACGCAACGGAAAGACCCGCGTAGACATAG
>JBMOHX010000571.1:0-2385 GCA_049317625.1 Phycisphaerales bacterium | reverse complement strand
AGAACGCGATCACGTCGTCGCCGTCGACCCCGCCGTCGTCGTTGTAGTCACCGGGGCAGGGATTGGGGGTCACACCCGCGCCGGCCCAGAAGCCGCCGACCAGGGTGAACGTGCCGCCCGTGAGGGGAGCGCCCGCGTCGGGCTGGCCGATCGTGCCCGAGAGCGTGTACGTCCCGCCGGAGGAAGTGCCGCCGCCGCCGTCGACCGTGTACCACGAGATCGAGTACTGCCCGAAAGCCGGCGCGGCGGCGATCAGCGGGAACAAAAGACCGAGCGAGCGAGTGATGGACATGCGGACCTCCGAGATGAGTGTGCGGGTTGGCTACCCTTTAAAACGCGAATTCGGCGTGCACACGCCCCGACAAAGTAGCAGATTCACGCAAAAAGACTACCGGCAACGTTTGAAACCCGGGCTTCCCTCAAACATCACCCGAATATCGCCCTCCGAGAACCTCCCCGGCGCGCCAACGGGCCCGTTCATCTCCCAAACACCGCATTGGTTTTCCGTCGTTGCTTCCCATTCGGGCATGAAACACCTACCCTAGTGGCCCCACTCGGAAGAGCCGGCCATGGGTCCGGCTCAGGGTCCAGCAACACTCACTCAACGAGGGCCGGCGCGTGAAGATCAAGACCGACGAAATCGCGAGCGTGATCAAGCAGGAGATCGAGCAGTTCTCGACGGCGCTCGAGGTGTCCGAAGTCGGCCGGGTGGTGGAAGTCGGCGACGGCATCGCCCGCATCTACGGCCTCGGCAACGCCATGGCCGGCGAACTCCTCGAGTTCCAGACCTCCGACGGCGCCGTCATGGGCCAGGTCTTCAACCTCGAACTCGACACCGTCGGCGCGGTCATCTACGGCGACTATAAGAAGGTCAAAGAAGGCGACACCGTCAAGGCGACCTCTCGCCTCCTCGAAGTCCCCGTCGGCGAGGCCCTCCTCGGCCGCGTGGTCGACCCCCTCGGCCGCCCGATGGACGACGCTGGCCCCCTCAACGCCACCGAGTACCGCAAGGCCGACATCATCGCCCCCGGCATCGCCGAGCGTCAGCCCGTCCACGAGCCCATGCAGACCGGTATCAAGGCCATCGACGCCATGATCCCCATCGGCCGCGGCCAGCGCGAACTCATCATCGGCGACCGCAAGACCGGCAAGACCGCCGTCGCGCTCGACACGATCATCAACCAGAAGCAGTACTGGGGCACCGAGAACGCGATCGTGTGCGTGTACGTCGCGGTCGGCCAGAAGGAATCGACGGTCGCGGGCGTCGTCGAGATGCTCCGCAAGGCCGGCGCGATGGAGTACACCATCGTCGTCAACGCCTCCAGCTCCGCCCCCGCCCCCATGCAGTACATCGCCCCCTACTCGGGCACCTCGATGGCCGAGTACTTCATGTGGAGCGGCATGAAGCCCGGGCAGAAGCTGAGCAACGGCAAGCCGATGCCCAAGCACGCCCTGTGCATCTACGACGACCTTTCGAAGCAGGCCGTGGCCTACCGCCAGCTCTCGCTGCTCCTCCGCCGCCCGCCCGGCCGCGAGGCGTACCCCGGCGACGTCTTCTATCTCCACTCCCGCCTCCTCGAGCGCGCGACCAAGCTCTCCGACGAGAACGGCGCGGGCTCCATCACCTCCCTGCCGATCATCGAGACGCAGGAAGGCGACGTGTCGGCGTATATCCCGACCAACGTGATCTCGATCACCGACGGCCAGATCTACCTCGAGCCCGAACTCTTCTTCAGCGGCGTGCGCCCCGCGGTGAACGTCGGTATCTCGGTCAGCCGCGTCGGTGGTAACGCCCAGATCAAGGCGATGAAGAAGATCGCCGGCTCGCTCCGACTCGACCTCGCGGCCGCCCGCGAACTCGAAGCCTTCGCCCAGCTCGGCACCGAACTCGACAAAGCTACGCAGCGCCAGCTCGACCGCGGCCGCCGCTTCGTCGAACTCCTCAAGCAGGGCCAGTACACCCCGTTCCTCGTGACCGATCAGGTCATCTCGATCTTCGCGGGCACCAAGGGCTTCCTGGACGACGTCCCGGTCCCCCAGGTCCGCGCGTTCGAGAACGGCCTCCTCGACAGCTTCCGCACGGTGAACAAGCCGCTGTGGGACGAGCTCGACAAGAGCCGCGCGATCGACGGCGCGATGGAGAAGAAGCTGAGCGACGCGATCGGGGCGTTTAAGGCTTCGTTTAAGGGGTAAGGGTTCGGTATTAGGGATTAGGCATTAGGGATTAGGCATTAGGCATTAGGAAAGCTTGAGAACCCCGGGCGACTTGCCCGGGGTTTTTTTGTTTTGGGGCGACGGGGGATTGCGTGGGAGAGGAGCGAGTGGTACGGTGAAGTTCATGCGGGGGGCGGCGACATTCGTTCGCCGGGGCGGAGTTGAACTTTC
>JBMOHX010000570.1:0-2388 GCA_049317625.1 Phycisphaerales bacterium | reverse complement strand
GCCTCTTCACCGAACCGGTCCAGCGCATCGCCCTCGGTCGAAACGCCCAGCGGGAACACCTCGAACGCTTCTTATCGCCGGCCGCGGCACCTCTCCCGGGAGACCCGGATCTCCCCCCGTTCCGCTCAGGCTGGTTCGCCACTGTTTCCTACGACTTCGGCAGCAGGCTCGAACCCCGGGCCCAGGGAGCCGCTCCGCCGACCGTCGCCCATGACCTCTCCCAGTGGCCGCTGGCCGAGTTCCACCGCGCCGAGTGGTGCCTCGCCTTCGACCGCCTCCGCTCCCGCTGGTGGTTCGCCGGGAACCCCGACCTCGCCCCCGATGGGCTCTCCCCCACCGATCCCGCCCCCTTCCGCACGCGCGATCTCGCGCCGGAAACGACGCGGGCGGAGTACACCGCGCGCGTCGCCGCGGCCCTCGACCTCATCCGCGCCGGCGACGTCTACCAGGTGAACCTCACCCACGCGCTCACCGCACGATTCGCGGGATCGGCGCGCGGCCTCTACCTCGCCCTCGCCCGCGCCGCGCAGCCCTGGTACGGCGCGTACCTCGAAGCCGACGACCTCGCCTGCCGACGCGCGTTCCTCTCGGTATCCCCCGAGCTCTTCCTCGCGTACGACGCGCGATCCCGGTTGCTCACCGCGCGCCCGATGAAGGGCACCCGCCGCGACGCCAACGCCAGCACGCTCCGCGACTCCCCGAAGGAGAACGCCGAACTCACCATGATCGTCGACCTCATGCGCAACGACCTCGGCCGGGTGTGCGAGCCCGGAACCGTGCGCGTCGCCGTGCCGCGCGACATCGAACACCACGGCGCCGGCGCCGCCGCGCTGCTGCAGGCGACCGCGACAATCCAAGGCCGCCTCCGCGGCGAACTCGCGCCCGGCGCCATCCTCGGCGCGACCTTCCCGGGCGGCTCGATCACCGGCGCGCCCAAAGTCCGCGCGATGCAGATCATCGAAGATCTCGAACGCTCGGCCCGCGGCCCTTACTGCGGCGCCCACGGCTTCATCGACGACTCCGGCTCGTTCTCCCTCGCGATGTCCATCCGCACCGCGCTGCTCACCGGCGAGCCCGGCGCAGAGAACGACGAGTTCCTCAACGCCTACCTCCGCTACGGCGTCGGCGCCGGCATCGTCGCCGACAGCGACCCCGACGCGGAATGGCTCGAAACCCTCGACAAAGCCGCGGTCCTCGAACGCGCCACCGGGCTCACGCTTCCTCGCTGACATGCCCACCATCCGCACCGACATCATCGACGCCTACCTCTTCCGCGAATCCGCGGGCACCGTGGAGTTCCTGCAACTGCGGCGCACCGAGCAACCCCTCGCTGGCACCTGGCAGCCCGTTATGGGCCACCTCGAAGCAAGCGAAACCGCGGTGAACGCCGCCGTCCGCGAGATCGCCGAAGAAACCGGCCTCGACGTCCGGGGGCCAGATTGCACCGGCTTCTGGGCGCTCGAGTCCGTGCACCCGTTCTTCCTCCCGGCCGCCGACGCCATCGTCCTCTCCCCGTGCTTCGCGGCGAGAGTCACCGCGGCCTGGTCCCCCACGCTCGATCGCGAGCACGATCGTCTTCGATGGATTTCAGAGGCCGAAATCGACAAAGGCTTCATGTGGCCCGGTCAGCGCAACGCTTGCCGTGAAGTTCTCACGCTCGCGCTCACCGGCGTGCTCACGCGCTTGTCTCTTTGAACTCCGCGCGGGTAACCTCTCCTCCGAGACTGGAGAAGGAACCCACCGTGAAGAACTTGATCGCGCTCTCCGCACTCGCCGGCGTCGTCACCATCGCGCACGGACAGACCCTCCTCACCTCGCTGCGCACAGTCAACGGCGCGCCATCTCCAACGTTCGTCACCCACGCGCCCGGCGACCCCGCTGGCCGCCTCTTCGTCGTGCAACGCGCCGGTCAGATTTCCATTCACCAAAACGGCAGCTTCCTCCCCACCCCCTTCATCAACCTCACCGGCACCGTCTCCCTCGGCAACGGCGAGCACGGCATGTTCAGCATGGCCTTCCACCCCAACTACGTCGCCAACGGCTACTTCTACATGATGTACACCAACGGCCCCACCGAAGACGCCGTCGTCGCACGCGCCCGCCGCGGGCAGTCTTCTCCAAACGTCGCAGACATCACCTCGCTCGAAGTCATCCTCCGCATCCCCCAAACCGCCACGCGCGAACGAGGCGGCTGGATCGGCTTCGGCCCAGACGGCTACCTCTACGTCGCCTCCGGCATCGGCGGCGTCTCCAACACCGGCCAGATCCTCTCCGATCTCCGCGGCAAGCTCCTCCGCATCGACGTCAACGGCCCCGACCTCCAACCCGGCACCGCCGACGACGACGCCTTCCCCGCCGACCCCAACAAGCTCTACCACATCCCCGCCT
>JBMOHX010000569.1:0-2392 GCA_049317625.1 Phycisphaerales bacterium | reverse complement strand
GGCCCGCAGCTCAAGGCCTCGGGCAACGAGGTCGCGATCGAGAGCATCGAGATCGCCCACGAGGGCCTCGAAGTCCAGAACGACTAGCCCGGGTCCGAGCGATGGCCAACTACTACCCGCCGGTCGGTTTCCACTTCAAGGTCGAGTTCCTCGGCCTTCCCCCCAGCGCGGACGACACACGCTTCGCGGAGGTCGGTGGACTCTCTGTTGAGATGACGACCGAAGAAGTGCCGGAAGGAGGCGAGAACCGTTTCGTGCAGCGCTACCCCGTGCGAGCCAAGTATCCGGAGCTCTCTCTCAAACGCGGACTGCTGGTCTCGTCCGAGGTGCGCGAGTGGATCAGGCAGTGCGTCGAAGACCTCGCGATCACCCCGCTCGACCTCAACGTCAGCCTCCTCAACGAGGAGCGCAACCCGCTCCTGATCTGGCGGGTGGTTCAGGCCTTCCCCACAAAGTGGTCGGTCTCCGATTTGAACGCCGGTGCCAACGCCATCGTTGTGGAGTCCATGCAGCTCGCGTACCAGTACTTCAAGGTCGAACGCCCTTGACCCGGAGCCGGACATGCCGATCATCGTCGAAGAAGTGGTCATCTCGGTCGAGGTCACCGAGGAGCCCGCGCGGCCAGCTCCCGGGTCGAGCGATCGCACGCCCCAGGCCTCCTCCGCCTCCGACCGCCAGGCGATCGTCGAAGAGTGCGTCGAGCGGGTCCTCCAGATCCTCCGCGATTCGCAGGAGCCCTGACCATGGCAGACCGCGGGACCCATGAACGGCTCTTGATCCTCGCCTACAAAAAGGCCGACTACTCCGACGGCTCGCCCGCCGATCAGTTCGAGTCGTTTGTCAACCCCGCCGAGGTCGCGATGACCCAGGAGATCGAGTACGACGCCGCTTCCGGTGCCGGGACAACCGGTAGCCGCATGGAGTTCAAGCGTCAAAAGCCCGGTGAACTGTCCCTCACGTTCTTCCTCGACGGGACGGGCGCAAACGGACGGCCGGCAGACGTTCCCCAGCTCGTCGCCAACTTCAAGCGCGTCACCCACTACTGCGGGGATATCCACCGCCCCTACTACCTCAAGCTGCTCTGGGGCACAGTCCCCGTCAAGGACTGCGTCCTCAAGAGCGCCGCGATCACCTACAAGCTCTTCTCTCCCGACGGCGTCCCGCTCCGAGCAGCCATCTCCGCGAGCTTCATCGAGAACGTCGACGACCTCACCCGCGTCGCCCGGTCCGAAGTCACCTCGGCCGACCTCACCCACCGCAGGGTCGTCGCCGCCGGGGACACGCTGCCGGGGCTCTGCACCTCGATCTACGGCGCGCCCGGGTACTACCTCCGCGTCGCCCGCGCCAACGGCCTCGATGACCCGCGCCGCATCACCCCGGGCATGGTCCTTCACTTTCCCCCGCTGAAGAAGTCCTGATGCCCGAAGCGATCACCCTCCCAATCCCCGCTTCGCACCGCGAGTTTACCGTGAAGGTGAACGGCGAAGCGTTGCCGCGCGAGCATCACCTGGTCTCGGTCAGCATCCGGAATGTGGCAAACCGCATCGCCGCGGCCCGCCTGGTCTACCTCGACGGTGCCGCCGCCACCGGGCGGTTCGATCTCAGCGACTCGCCCAAGCTGGTTCCTGGCGTCTCGGTGGAGGTCCTCGCGGGCTCGAATGAGGACGCCCAATCCCTCTTCTCCGGCATCGTGGTTCGCCACTCCATTCGCGTACGCGAGCGGGGAGGGTCGCAACTGATCGTGGAATGCCGCCACCCCGCGGTCCGCATCACCGCCCCGGCACGCAACGCGGTCTTCGTCGACACGTCGGATTCCGACCTCATCGAACAACTCCTGGCCGATGCGAGAATCACCGCGGACGTCGAGTCCACTGCCGAGACCCACACCCAGCTCGTCCAGGTCAACTGCTCGGACTGGGAGTTCATGCTCCAGCGCGCCGAACGCGCCGGGATGTGGGTCCTGGCCGACGGTGAGGGCCTCGTCGTCCGCAAACCCGCACTCGAGGGAGAGCCCGCGGCGACGCTGGAGTTCGGCGCGACGCTGCTCGAACTCGACGCCGAGGTTGATGCCCGCCTCCAGTTGTCCGGCGCGACCGGCGAGTGGTGGGATGCTTCGCAGCAGTCCATGGTCGAGGCCCCCGCCGACGAACCCTCCATCGCGACCACCGGGAACCTCGATCCCGGAGACCTGGCGGATGCCGTAGGCTCCGATGTCCTCGAAGTCCGACACGCGGCCAACTCCGAGGGCGAGGCGAGGATGCTCGCCCAGTCGGAGTGGGACCGCGCTCGGCTCAACAAGCTCACGGGCCGCGCCAACTGTGAGGGCATCGCCAGCCTGCAACCAGGGGTCGTCGTCGCCCTCCGCGGCGTCGGGGAACGCTTCAGCGGCCAA
>JBMOHX010000568.1:0-2392 GCA_049317625.1 Phycisphaerales bacterium | reverse complement strand
GCGTTCGTGCACGAGCGGCATCTGGCGGACAAGACGCTGCCTCGCTTCGCGGGGTGGTGGGGGAATGATCCGAAGACGCGGTTCAGGATGGGGCCGGACTTTGAGCCGGTGGAGTCGGCGGACGCGTGGCAGCTGAGCAACCCGCCGGTGATGGCGCTGGCGCCGCTGCGCGTGTCGCTGGAGCTCTTCGACCGCGCGACGATGGGTGCGCTGCGGGCCAAGTCGCGGGTGCTGACGTCGTACCTCGAGCACCTGATCAAGAGTTCGCCTGTTGCGGCCAAGATCACGATCCTCACGCCGGGCGACGTCGAGGCCCGCGGCGCGCAGCTCTCGCTGGTGGTGCAGGGCGCCACACGCGAGACCAGCCGCAGACTCCACGAGCGCGGCGTCTTCTGCGATTTCCGCGAGCCCAACGTGATCCGCGTTGCGCCCGCCCCCTTGTACAACTCGTTCCACGATGCGTGGCGGCTGGCGCGCACGCTGAACGACGTCTTCCGGTGAGCACCTATGAAGACCCCCGAATCCACGCGTGTGATGATCGTCGGCGCGGGCCTTGCGGGCTCGCTGATGGCCTGCTACCTCGCGCGGGCCGGGTACCGCGTGACGATGCACGAGCGGCGCGCGGACCCGCGCGCCCAGGGCTACGCTGGCGGGCGGTCGATCAACCTTGCGCTCTCGATCCGCGGCATCACCGGCCTCGCCGGCGCGGGGCTCGCCGATATGGTGATGAACACCGAGGCGATCCCGATGCGCGGGCGGATGATCCACCCGCTCGCGCACGGCAGTGCGCCGATCTTCCAGCCGTACAGCCATGATCCGAAGGACGCGATCAACTCGGTGTCGCGCGGCGGGTTGAACCTTGCGCTGCTGAATGCCGCGGCGGCGTACAAGAACGTCGAGATCTTCTTTGATCGCGCGTGCCTGGACATCGACATCGATGCGCCCGCGGCGGTGTTTCAGACGCCGACGGGCACGGTGCGCGTGGAGGCGGACCTGATCCTCGGCGCGGACGGCGCGTTCAGCCCGGTGCGCGGGCGGTTGCAGAAGACGGACCGCTACGAGTACAGCCAGAGCTGGCTGCGGCACGGGTACAAGGAGTTGCACATCCCCGCGAAGAACGGGGAGTTTGCGATGGACCCGAATGCGCTGCACATCTGGCCGCGGGGCGGGTCGATGATGATTGCGCTGCCGAACCGGGACAAGTCGTTCACGTGCACGCTGTTCTGGCCGTTCGAGGGGGAGCACAGCTTCGAGGGGTTGAGGACGCGCGAGGATGTCGCGGCGTTCTTTGAGCGTGCGTACAACGACGCGGTGCCGCTGATGCCGACGCTGGCGGAGGATTACTTCAAGAATCCGACGGGTTCGCTGGTGACGGTGCGGAGCTATCCCTGGCACTACCAGGACAAGGTGTGCATCCTGGGTGATGCCGCGCACGCGATCGTGCCGTTCTATGGGCAAGGGATGAACGTGGCGTTTGAAGACTGCCTGGAGTTGTCCAAGTGTCTCGCGAAGCACGCGGGGGATCGGCTCGAGGCGCTGCGGGAGTTCGAAGCGGTGCGCAAGCCCAACGCGGACGCGATCGCGGAGATGGCGCTGGCGAACTTCATCGAGATGCGGGACAAGGTGGGATCGCCGGCGTTCTTGTATCGGAAGAAGGTCGAGCAGACGGTGCACCACGCGTACCTGGAGCGCGTCTTCCCGCAGTACAACCTGGTGAGTTTCTCGACGGTGCCGTACACCGAAGCGCAGCGGCGAGGGCGCGAGCTGGACGTGGTGATCGACCGGTTGGTGGCGGAGATCCCCGCGGCAAGATTGCAGGAACTCGGCAACGACGCGTGGCACGCGGCGGTGGTGAAGCGGGCGGGAGAGATCTTGGAGGGCCGCGGCGCGGCGATGGAGCGGCCGGTGATCGACATTACGCCTGCCCTCACCGAGAAAACGGACGTGTGGCCGGGCGACACGCCGATCACCCGCGAAGTGCTCTGCGATATGAAGCAGGGCGCGAACATCACGCTGAGCACGCTGCGCACGACGGTGCACCTGGGTGCGCACGCGGACGGGCCGAACCACTACGGCAAGAACGAGCCGGGGATTGGCGAGCGGACGCTGACGCCGTACGTGGGCGCGTGCCATGTGGTGCACGCGAGGACCGGGCGCGGCGTGCGGGTGAAGCCGGCGGACCTGAGCGTCGCGATCGAGAGCATCGTGCACCCGCGCGTGCTGATCCGCACGGGTACGTTTGAGGGCTTCCACAACTGGAACAACGACTTCGCGGGGCTGAGCATCGAGTTGGTGGATGCGCTCGCCGCGCGGGGCGTGATCACGATCGGTGTGGATGCGCCGAGTGTGGATCTGTTCTCGTCGAAGGATCTCGAGGCCCACAACGCGATCC
>JBMOHX010000567.1:0-2397 GCA_049317625.1 Phycisphaerales bacterium | reverse complement strand
GGGTAGTTATGGGGTAGTTATGAACCAAGCGGCCTTCGCGATCTCCTTCGCGCGGGCCTCGTTCGTCTCCGGGCCTTCCTTATCGAGATCCGCCGCGGCACGATCCGAGGGGCCGCGGTCTTTCCGGCTCTTCATCCCCGGGTCGATCATCCAGACATTGTGGAATCCGTCGGCGAGCAGATCCTCGTTGAGCTTCTTGGGATCCGGAAAGTGCCCGCGATCAAACGTGAACACGCGGAACGCTTCCATGTAATCGATGTCGAACCAGATCACGTCGCACGGGATATCGCGCGACCGGAACCCCGCGGCGATCTCCCGAACCCGCTTGTCCGGGAAGTAGGAGTACCTGCACTGGTGATACCCGAGCGCCCACTTGGGCGGCATCGGCATGTACCCCGTGAGCCGCGCGAGTTCACGCAGCACGTCTTGCGGAGTCGGCGCGTCGATCACGATCACGGCGAACGAGGGGCCGTCTGCGGTGAAGCGGAGCTCCGAAGAGTTCGCCGCACCGGCGTCGATCGTGCACCGGTACGTCGTGTCCGCGAGCACCCCGAACGCGCTCCCGTCTGCACGCACCCCCAGCACCCAAGGGTGCGACTGGTACAAGGATTTCGCGTCGGCACCGTATCCGTACGCGTCGGTGTTCCATGTCGTCGCGACCTTGCCGTTTCTCAGCAGCCCGCCGACGACCTCGCCCGTCCCGTAGAGGGATGTTCCCGCTTCGATGGCGAGCGTCGCGATCGAGTGGTTCGCATCGGACGTGAACCTCGGCGACAGCGGCCGCGCCGCAGCGGCCGAAAGCGTCTCGCGCGGCTCGGTCACCAGGGCGTAGCTGGGGTGGGCCGCTTCCTTGGCCGCGGCGTTCTCGAAGTACCTCGAAGCCATCGGGCTGATCGCCTGAGAGACGACCTGCGCGCCTGCGGTGTGCGGAAGAGAGGCCAAACCGGCCGCGAGCATCAGGGCAAATCGGGACAGGTTCATCTGAACTCCTTGCGTTGGAGGGCTGTTCAGAATAGACGATGAGGGCCTGGGGCGACCCGCTCAAACGTCCCGGAAACCCCGATGGGACCGGGAATATTCGCTTTCTCTCGCTGTATCCGGTTACAAGGCTTTTCGTTCCACCCGAGAGAGGCGATACTCCACGGCAACCACGCGGGCCCTCTCGGAGGTCCGCCTAGCGAAATGAGGACGGATCGCATGCTGAAGACAGGGAAGTTCGGGGTTTCGGCGTTGCTGGCGGCCGCGTGGATGACCGGCCTAGGTGCGAGCGTCGCTCAGGCGCAGATCTCGGACGAGAACCCGCCGGTGATGCTCCAGTGGTTCGAGTGCCGCTGGCCCGACATGGAGCGCCGGATGACGGACTGGTTCGTGGCGGGCTACGGCGCGAGCTGGGTGCCCCCGGTCTCGCGGGGCCGCTCGAACCCGAACCAAAACTCGACCAGCGCGGGGTACGACGTCTTCGACCGTTTCGCTCTCGGCAAGCCCGGCGAGGAGACTGCGTACGGCACCGAGGCCTATTTCGATGCCGCCGTCGACGAGTTCCATCGTGCCAACGGGCTGGTGTACGTCGATATGGTCTTGAACCACAACTCTGCTCGCGACACGAGCGCGGGCTTCCAGACCGCGGGCGGCTACCCGGGATTCTGGATGAGCCCGCAGAGCCCGATGCGCGACAAGCTCCCCACCGACAACTGGGGAGATTTCAACGGCGGCATCAGCTCCGGGTACTACCAGAGCGAGAACCCCGGCGGCGCGCGGTACTGCCTGCAGAAGGGCGACCTCGTGGCGCTCGTCGACATCAACCACGCGAGCAACAACCTGTTCATCCGCCAGCCGGTCGCCGCGGGCAACCCGCAGAACATCCCCGCGGGCACGGTGTACAACCGCCCCGATCCCGCCAACGCCCGCTTCTATCCGGACTCCGCCCTCGGCACCGAGACGATCAACAACCCGGGCATGTGGTACGCCGGCCCGCTGAACACCGGGATCTTCGCCGCGCCGTGCGACGTGGCCGCCCGGGATGAACCGGCGACGCAATACGTCGCTGGTCGATTCAACGAAGCCAACCCGCACGCCGGGGACCCAGTTGCCGAGAACGCCACCGCGTACCTCCTGCGCTGGACGCAGTGGATGCTCGACGTCCACAAGGTCGACGGCTTCCGCATCGACGCCATCAAGCACATGCCCACGTGGTTCTACGACACGTACTTCGATGCCGTCGTTGCGAACCGCCGGCGCACGCCCGACGGCCGATTCGTCACCCCCTACAGCTTCGGCGAATCCGTCGAAGGCAACGACTTCACCTTTGACCGCTACATCCGCAAGCCCAACGGCCGCTCTTCCGGCCGTTCCGCGGCGGGCGACGCCTTCGGCAACCGCGATGCGCTCGACCTCAAC
>JBMOHX010000566.1:0-2409 GCA_049317625.1 Phycisphaerales bacterium | reverse complement strand
GGGTGTTTGTACCTGTCATTCAACCACGATTTCGAAGTGATGCCGCGGCGGAGGGAGGTCGCGCAGACCAAGCCGTTCGGGGGTGGTCTCCGCCCTGAAGTGACGCGAGCGTGCCGAGGGTTCAGGGATGGAAGCGCCGGATGCCTCTTGGCCTTGGAAGGTCAGGCTACGGGCTTGCTAACGGCGGCGGCGGCGTCTGCGGCGGCCGCCGTCGCCGGTGGGGCCTGGGCCCCCGCCGCCGTCGTCGGTTTCCATGTCGTTCCAGATGTCGTCCACCGTGTCGCCGCCCTTGGGCGGCTGCGGCGGACGCGCTTGCGGAGCTCCGCGTTCCTGAGCCGGCCGATCCGTCGGCGGTCCGCCCTGCTGCGGCGGCCGCTCCCGAGGTGGCCGCGGTTGCTGAGCCCCGGGCCCGCTGGGACGCGGGCCGCGGCGGTCTCCACCCTCGCGCGGCGGCCTCTCGGACTGCGGCCGGTCTCCGCGCGGGCCGTTGCGCGGAGCACGCTGATCTGGGGCCCGTGCGGCCGGGGGAGATTCGCGCTCTCCTCCCGCTTGCGGCGCCGGCGCGGAGGGCGCTGCCGGTGGGGGCGGCGATACCGGTGCCGGGGGACGCTGCATCGTCGGGCGCGGTCCGCGTGTGATCTCAACGGGTGCGGGCCGGACCGGTGCTTTCTCGCTCTTGGGGGGCTGGAGGTCCTCCACCGGGACCGCGATCTGGCGGTCCTTGCCGTCGGGACCGGCATCGTCGAGCAACACCAGCACGAGTTGGGTCAGGATCTGAGAGTCCACCACCATGCCGTCGCCTTCCGAGGTGCCGACGCGGCTTTTCTTCCTGGGCAGGTTCTTCTTGAGCGACTCATACGTCTCGTCCTCGTACCGAAGGCAGCACATGAGCCGTCCGCAGCGCCCCGAGATCTTGAGCGGGTCGAGGGTCGCCTTCTGCACTTTGGCGCTCTTCATCGAAACAGGCTTGAGCACCTTGAGGAAGTTCTTGCAGCAGCAGTACTGGCCGCAGCGCTCGTAATCGGCGGTGAGCCGCGCCTCGTCTCGGGCGCCGACCTGCTTGAGGTCGATCCGCCGTCCGAAATGGGCGGAGAGCGCGTGGTGGAGATCGCGGACGTCGATGCGCTCTTCGGAGAGGTAGAAAAACGTGAGGGTTTCATCGCCGAGGATGGGCTCGGCGTCGACGATCTTCACGTCCGATCCGATCCGTTCGGTGACGCTCCGGGCCTCCATCTTCAGGCCGTGCCGGGACTGCTCGAGCTTCGAGTGCTGGTCCATGTCGGCGGTGGTCGCCACGCGGAGCGCGCGGCCGTCGGCGAAGAACGGGTAGTCGCGCCCGCCGGAGTTCTGGATGTACCCCAGCATCTCCTTCCGCGAGACGCTCTTCCCGCAGCCGGAGTTGGGGCAGGTGCTCGTCAGCATCTCGCCGAGCTCGGTGCCACGGTGGGTGCGGACGACGATCTTGCTCCCGCAACCGGGCTTCACATCGCCGGAGTAGGCGAACTCGCCGATCATCTTCGCCGCGCCGAAACGCACCACCAGCGTCTTGGGGGTCTTGAGCGCCTCGTAGACCTTGCGGTCTTCCTCGTCGAGCTGGGCTTTGAGGTCGGCTTCGAACTGCGGCAGTGGGTAGATCGGCATGTGGGGTTACTTCAGCCCGGTGGCGCGGGCTTTCGCATCTTGGAAGAGTTGGGGCGCCGAGACGCGCTGCAGGAGTTGGACCCCTTCGCGGGCGTCCAGGCGGTAAACCATCAGTTGTTCCTGGCGCGAATCGAGGACGCAGACGATCTCTTCGTTGGAAACCTCGCTCGCCAGGATCGTCATCCCGTCGGCGAGTGAGACCATCCCCGCCTCGGCTTCGGATCCCGTGCTCTGACCGCCGAACCACAGCCATCCGAGGACGCACGTCAGTGCGCACGCGAGAAGGGCGAGCGATCCCGCGGTCGCGGCGTTGGAGAATCGAGAAGGATCAGTGCTCATCGTTGCTCCTTCGGTTACCGCCCAAGGGGCTGACGCGAGTCGGTCGAGAGGTTTCGGTAGCCAGCACCGACGAGCGTCTGGCGCGACTGCTCCCAACGCAACACCAGCATCTCGTTGTTCGCCGCGTCGAGCACCCACACCGCGTACGGGCCGCCCTGATTCGTTTTGGCCGAAACCAGCGTGTACTCGCCGCGGGGTCGCCGCGCCGATGCGGCCGGCTCGGTCTGACCGATCGCGACCGGGCGCGAAGCCACGGTCGCGCCGATCGCCACGGCGAGCGCCACGTTCACAAACACCAGCGGACGGACCCAGTCGCGACGACGCATGCGGGGAGCTCCTCTCGCGGACCTTGCGGAGCTTGTTGAACGAGCTCAGTCCTGGTGCGAACGCTTGCTCGCGATCAGATTCGCCGTCAACACGAGCCCAACC
>JBMOHX010000565.1:0-2413 GCA_049317625.1 Phycisphaerales bacterium | reverse complement strand
GTGATCGAGATTCGCCACGAACGGATAGGTCCCCGTTCGCGGGAGCCTGCCGAACGTAGGCTTGAGGCCGTAGACGCCGCACAGGGACGCCGGGACCCGTATGGACCCATTGGTGTCCGAACCGAGCGCGAGGGGTACGAAACCCGCCGCCACCGCCGCCGCCGAACCGCCCGAAGACCCTCCCGCAATGCGGTCGGGATCGTGTGGATTGCGCGTGGCGCCGTAGGCCGTATTCTCGGTCGTGAAGCCATAGGCGTATGCGTCCATGTTGAGCGCCCCGACGAGCACCGCACCGGCCCGACCCAGGCGTCGCACCAGCTCGGCATCGTCCGCCGCCGGATCCGTCCGGCCGCGCGTGGCGGTCCCGGCGAGTGTCGGGACGCCCCGGATATCGAAAAGATTCTTCACGGCGAAGGGCACGCCCGCAAGGGGCCCGAGAGGTCGACCGGCCCGTCGCGCCTCATCGACGACCGCGGCTTCCCTGCGGGCCCGCTCCTCGACGACCGAGGTGAAGCAGTTGAAGTGCCCATCAAGCCCCGCAATACGGGCCAGGCACGCCTCGACGACCTCCGCGGCTGACACCTCCCCCGTGCGGATACCCTGCGCAATCGCGACGGCAGTTCTCATGTCAATCCAACCGGAACAGCGCGGCCGGGTCGCTTGCCTCGGGCAGGACAAGACCGATCACGCGCGCGGCGATTTGCGCATTGCGCGCGAAGACCTCAGCCACTCGATCGATCGCGTCATCCGGTAGAGCGAGGCCCTGGGCGGCGACCGCTGCCACCACGAAGTCTCGCACCGCCTCGGCCGTGGCATCCTGCCGGGCGAGTCCTGAATCCCTGGCTTCACTCATGGTCCTGGTTCCCTCCGAATCGCTCTTCCGCGAAATGACTGCCGATACCGGCGGGCGTCTCAGGCGGCAGACTCACCATCGGACGCGAGGGCTGCCTCGACTTCCCTGCAGGTCGCCGTCCATCCTATGATCCCACCCTGGGCACGAATCATCTCGATCGTGACGCGGCGGAACTCCTCGAAGTAGCTCTCAGTCGCGTCTTCCACCAGTAGACAGTCGTAACCGCGGTCGTTGGCCTCCCTCATGGTGGTCTGGACGCACACTTCCGTAGTCACGCCCGCGAAAATGAGGCGCTCGATTCCCCGGAACCGCAGGATCTCACCCAGCGACGTTCCGTAGAAGGCACCCTTGCCGGGTTTGTCGATCACGATCTCGCCGTCAAGTGGGCAGAGCTCCGGCACGATTGCGTTGCCCGGCTCCCCGGCGACCAGGATACGCCCCATCGGCCCGGGCTCGCCGATCCGAAGCTGCGGTTCACCGCGCTCGCGTTTGGAACGCGGACAATCGGCCAGATCCGGGCGATGGGATTCCCGCGTGTGGATGACGGTCATGCCTGCCCGGCGACATGCCCCCAGCAGGCGTGCCGTCGCCGGGACGATGGCCGAAAGACGACTGACGTCGTTGCCGAGCATCTCGCCGAACCCTCCAGGTTCGAGAAAGTCGCGCTGCATGTCGATCACCATGAGCGCGGTCGTCTCCACTTCGAATGCAAACGGCGCGGGTCTGGCCGCCCGGACCCGAACCGCGCGATGTGCTGCCGGGGATTTCATCGTCCGATGGTCTCCATGTGTCCGGCCATCGCGCGGCCGATTACGCCCGTATCTGCCTTTGCAGTGACGGTTTCGTGCACGATCCGACCGCCCGACATGACGACGATCCGGTCGGAGAGTTCAAGCAGCTCGTCGAGATCCTCGCTCACCAGCAGCACCGCCGCCCCGCGATCGCGCGCATCGCGGATACGCGAGTGAATATCCGAAACGGCGGCGAAATCGAGCCCGAAGACCGGGTTCGCGGCGATGAGCACCGAGACCTCCTCGGACAGTTCGCGAGCGAGCACGGCACGTTGCACATTTCCACCCGACAGCGTGCGCATGGGCGCGTTCGGACCACGGGTCTTCACCCCGTACTCCGCGACCAGGTGCGCAGCCGCCTGCAGGAGGACACCCCAACGCAGCCAGGGCCCCATCGCCATCGGTGAGCGATCGAAACGCCGCAACGCCATGTTCTCCGCCACCGAGAGATCGGGAACGCAGCCGTTGTGCAGGGGCTCCTCGGGCAACGCGAACACGCGGTGACGACGCATCTCTGCACGGCGCGCACGGAAAGGTTCCCCATGCACGCGCACGTCACCGGCCTCGCGGGCCCGCTGCCCGACCAGAGCTTCCACCATCTCCCGCTGCCCGTTTCCCGAGACGCCCGCGACGCCGACAATCTCGCCGCTCCGCACTTCGAGCCGCTCCACGTCAACCGCGGTGCGGCCGGAATCATCCGCAACCCGAAGCCCCCGCAGCGACAGCCGGACCTCCCCCGCCGCGCTTGACGCCGGCCGTGCATGCCTCC
>JBMOHX010000564.1:0-2417 GCA_049317625.1 Phycisphaerales bacterium | reverse complement strand
TGCTCATCAACGCTCCTTCCGCAACGGTTCGGCACCAGGCGGGTGTTTCGACCGTGAGAAGTCTCGATGTGCGTACGCCGTTCTTGCTCGCGGGGGGCACGCTCGCTCCCGTCGCCGCATCCAGTTTCGCGGCGGAGTTGACGATCGCCGCGGGCACGCTGGCGGGAGTCGGGGATATCACTCTGAATGGGTCGACAAACTGGAACGGCGGCACGATGGAGGGCACGGGCAAGACCATCGTCGGCCAGAACGCAACGCTGACCACCAACGCCGGCGTGCTGAATCTCTGGCGTTCGCTCGACAACGCCGGGACCATCAACTGGCAACCCGGCCGGATCGACATGATCGAGGCGATCTTGACCAACCTGCCGACGGGGATCGTGTTCGCGAACGGAACGGGTCAGGTGCAGGGGCTCTCCGGCGTCACCCGCATCATCAACCAGGGTGTCTTCACTCGCGGCGGCGGTGGTACGACCACCTTCCAGCCGGGCGTTGGGTTCAACAACGCGGGTACGCTCAACACCATCGACGGTGTGCTGCGGGCGTTCGGCGGTGGAGTGTCGACGGGGACGTTCAATCTCGGTGCGGACATGGAGCTCGCCGGGACAAGCGTGTTCTTCGCGACGTCGAACGTCGATGGGCCGGCCGCGGTGACGTTCGTCGGTGGCAGCGCGACGGTGAACGGCACGTTCAGCCCGGCGCAGATCAACTTCGCCGCGGGAACCACCACGACATTCAACGGCGCTGTCAGCACCGACGTCGGCTTTGGGGTCGGGAGCGGTGCGACGGTCGAGCTCAACAACACGCTTTCCCCGGTGTTCGAGGTTGTGGTCGGCGGGGGCACGCTGTCGGTGAACAGCCCGCAGTCGTGGCCTCGTCTGACGGTCAACGCCGGCGAACTCACAGGCTCCGGGCAGATCTCCGTAACGAGCCAGCACACCTGGAATGGCGGGCTTCAGTCTGGCTTTGGTCGAACGATTGTTGCCGAGGGAGCGACCCTGACGATCGGTGCGGACGTCACGCTTGATCGGAACTTTGACAACGGCGGCGTGGCGGACTGGAACTTCGGCGCGATCTCGCTGCAGACTGCGATCCTCACGAACCTCCCGACGGGAGTCTGGAACTGCCGCACCAGCAACCAGATCGCCGATGGGACCGGCGCGAGCCAGGTGGTGAATCGGGGAACGTGGACCACGCCCGGCGCGAACGTGACGCTCGGGGGGAGTGTCGCACTCAACAACACCGGGACGGTCGACTGGAGCGGCGGGACGTTCAACATCTCCGGTCCGATCGCGCAGCTCTCGGGTGGGACGCTGTCGGGTGGGACGTGGTCGGCCCGCGGCTCGGGAACGATCCAGTTCCCTTCCACAGTGACCATCAATCAGACGATTCTGGAGTTCCGCAACTCGGGAAACTTTGCAAATCTTGGCCTCTCGAGCAACGAGGGGCAGTTGCGATTCCTTGAAGGCCGCGGCTGGGCAGTGGGCGTTGCGACCAACTCAGGCTCGATTGTGGTAGAAGGCGGCAACAGTGCGCCTCCGACCGTGAACAACCTCGGCACGATCCGCCAGACGCAGTCCGCGCAGCTGACGCTTTCATCCGGCGGTTCGCACACGGGCGACTTCATCGTCGAGTCTGGACAGTTGCGATTCAACGGATCGCACACGTTCACTGCGGATACGGCGATCTCGGGTGCGGGGAGTGTGGTCTTCCAGAACTTTGGCGACAATCCGATTCTGGCAACGGTCGGTGTGACCGGAGAGGTCCGTGTCGAATCCGGGACGGTGAGCTTCGCGACGCCGCTGAATGTGGGCACGTTCGTGGCGCAGTCCGGCGTGAACTTCCTGCAGCCGATCGTGGTGCAGAACTTCCTCGTCAATGGCGGCCTCACCCTGAACTTTGCGGCGCCGGCCGCGATCGGGTCTGCGGGAGCCTGGAACAGCGTGACCGTCGACGGCGCGGGGCCGGTGAGCATGTCAGGCTCGGGGAGTCTCTTCTTTACAACCTGGCGAGGTGCCGGAGCACTCACCTTCCAGAGTGGGAGCACGTACGACCTCTCGAACACGACGCTCGCGAGACCCCTCTTCAATCACGGGGCGTTGACGCTTTCCGGAAGCTACTTCAGCATGGACGGCGTGACTCTGCGCAACGAGAGCGACGGGCGTGTGAACGCGAACGTCGCGGTGACGCGGGCCGCCGGGGCACCGGTGTTCGACAACTTCGGGGTCATCGGACCCGGCGGATTCGTCGTCCAAACCGGCGTGGTCTTCAATCATCATGGCACGTTTGCCGCCTTTGGAAGTTCGGTGGCCATCTCGGGAGGCGGGGTCGCGACGGGGTCGTTCCGCAATGTCGTCAATCTGTCATTCGGCAATGATTACACGTTTCAGGCGACCGCCGAGCTGTCGAACGGTACG
>JBMOHX010000563.1:0-2426 GCA_049317625.1 Phycisphaerales bacterium | reverse complement strand
CTGGCCGCCGCGAAAGAGCGCGGGATGCAGACCACGGGGCTCACCGTCAACGGCAAGGACGGGAAGGGCGTGGGGTACTTCGAGGATGATTCCGCGCGGCTGCGGCTGACGCCGCGGCACTACGCGTACCTGCGGATCAGTGAGGGGTGCAACCAGAACTGCGCGTTCTGCACGATCCCGTCGATCCGCGGGAAGATGCGGAGCAAGCCCGTCGAGAAGATCCTGCAGGAGACCCGCGAACTGGTGGCCGACGGCGCGTTCGAGTTGCTGCTGATCGGGCAGGACACGACGAGCTTCGGCGACGACATTGGCATCGGGCTCGATGCGGGTGGCAAGGGCGGGCTGCCGATGTTGCTCGAGAGCATCTCGAAGACCATGCAGGCCGAGGGGTCGCAGGGGTGGCTGCGGTTGATGTACGCCTATCCGACAACGTTCTCGGCACCGGTGGTGGACGCGTTCGTGCGTCTCACCGAGACCGGCCGGCTTCTGCCCTATCTCGATATCCCGCTCCAGCACGCGAGCGACCGGATGCTGGGTGCGATGCGGCGGAACGTGACGCGGGCCCAGCAGGAGAAGCTGATCACCACGCTGCGCGAGCGGATTCCCGGCATGGCGATCCGGACGACGTTTATCTCGGGGTTCCCGGGCGAGACCGAGGCCGATCACAAGGAGCTCGTCGAGTTCGTCCGCGCGATGAAGTTCGACGCGGTGGGCGTCTTCGAGTACTCGCACGAGCCCGGCACGGTTGCGGGGACGATGGAAGACGACCCGGCCCTCGCGGTGGCCCCCGCGGAGAAGGCCCGCCGCCGCGCCGAGGTGATGGAAGCCCAGCAGCAGTTCGCGTTTGCGCAGGCCAAGTTCCTGGCCGGGCACTTCGACGAGGCGAACCCGACCACGACCGGCGTGCAGCAGGACGTGGTGATTGACCACGCGACTTCGTCGAGCGCGGTTGCCACTGCCGGTGTGGGCAAGGGCGGGAAGCTGTACGTGGGCCGGACGTACTTCCAGGCGCCGCAGATCGACGCGGTGACGTACGTGCAGAGCCGCGAGAAGCTCGCGCCGGGCGAGCTTGTGCGGTGCACGATCGTCGGGAGCGACGGGTACGACCTGATCGCGCGCCCGGTGACGGAGCTCACGAAGCGCGTGGGGCTGCCGATTCTGAAGCGCTGAGAGGCCGAGTCACCGCAGATTCAGCGGCAGCTTCAGCGCGGCCTCGGTCGAAGCGCTCTTGGGCAGCGCGAAGCTCATCGCCATCATGAACCCGTTCGAGAGCCGCGTGCCCGCGGGGGCCTTGCCGGTCTCGATGATCGTCTTGTAGAGGCCAAGGATCTTGGGCCAACTGGTGCTGACGGCCTTGTAGGTACGGGTCTCGCCCTCGAACCGCGAGTGCGTGATATTGATCGTGGTCACTCCGTTCTTCTCGGAGAGGTTCCACTCCACGAGCGTCGGCGAGTCCTTTTCCATCGAGAACCGGAAGGTGTGCACGAGGCGTCGCGGCGGCTCGGCCTCGAGTACCTGACCCAGGACGAAGGTGTGCTTGACCCGACTTGTCCCGGTAGGTCATCGCCGTTCCCGGCTTCAGATCGCCGTGGAGGTAGGTCCCGAACATCGCGTGGTGCGGGGCGCCCTTGCGGGTGATCTCGTCCCAGACGCGCTGGATGCCGGCCTTGATCTCGATGGAGAATGCACGCTCGATCATGACCGCTCGCTTTCTGCGCCGAAGAGGCGCGACACGCGCGGGTCTGTCGCGCGCTCGGTGGGTGACTTTCGGGCGCGCGAGGGTTTCGCGGGCCCTTCGATGCTGTCCTTCATCGCGGTGAGCATGCCGGCCCAGGGCGCGGCGTACTTGCTGACCCAGCGTTCGTAGATCATCTGGATGGGCACGGCGTTGAGCGTGTTGGTGCGCACGCGGCCGGTCTTCTTCGAGAGCACGAGCTTGGCGCGGATGAGCACGCGGAGGTGCTGCATGACGGCGAAGCGAGAGAGGTCCGGGAAGAGGAGCGCGAGTTCGCCGGTGGACTTGGGTCCGTCGAACAGCGCGTCGAGCATGTCGCGCCGGACTTCGCTGGCGAGGGCCTTCCACACGCGTTCGAGCCCGTCGTCCTTTCGCCGTGTCGGTGACATAACGTGATGAATGTATCACGTTATGATTGGGGGGTCAAGGGGGGAAGGCGGGAATCGGGTTTGGGGATTCGGGATTCGGCATCAGGCATTAGGCATTAGGCATTAGGCATTAGGCATTAGGCATTAGGCATTCGGCATTCGGCATTGGGGGGGAGGCGCGTGTCTGCTGGTCGGCCCGCCCGGGCCTCTCAGCCCGGGCTGGCGCATGTGGCACCTTTGGTGCCGCCAACCCGCGGCCGATGGGCCCTCGCGGGGCCGAAGGCCACACCTGCGCAAGCCCAGGCTGCGAGGCCTGGGGGGGG
>JBMOHX010000562.1:0-2432 GCA_049317625.1 Phycisphaerales bacterium | reverse complement strand
CGGTGCCGGCGTGGAGGCCGCGAAGAGCACCCCTACACCCGCCGATGTGTTGTTGGTCTCGTCAGATTCGGAGACGAGCCCCGAGCTGTCGATCACCGCGAACAGCGTGAACTGGCCCGCGCCCAGCGACGCCGGCAACACGAACTCGATGTCCTCGAGTTCGGTCTCGCCCGCGCTCATGATCGAAAGGCTGCGTGCACCCAGCAGCGTGTCCGCCGACGTGTCCAGCGTCGCGTCAGCCGACGCGTACAGCGAAACGACCGGGAGCGTTCCTGTGTCGGTCGTGCCCAGATTCGACGCCAGCGCGAGCACGCGCTGCTGCCGACCCAGCACCATCGTCCCACCGGCGGTCGGCGACGTCACGGTCACCGTCAGGTCCGCACCCGTTCCTCCGCCCGGCGAGCCGCCGGCGACAAATGTCACCGCCACGCCCTCGGAGACGTTGTTCGCTTCGTTCGTCTCCGTGACTTGGTTCGCGCGGTCGATCACCGCGAACAGCGTGAACTGACCGGCCCCCAGCACCGCCGGAAGAACGAACTCGATGTCCTCGATCTCCGACTCGCCCGGATCGTGCAGCGTCACCGTCCGCGAGCCCAGCAGCGTGTCCGCGTTCGCGTCGAAAACCCCGTCCGTCGACGCGTACAGCGCAACCCCCACCCGCGGGTCAATCCGGAACGCGCCCAGATTCCGCGCATTCACCAGCACCCGCTGCTCACGCCCCAGCGTCATCGTCGTCCCAGACGCCGTCGTGATCGACACCGCGGCATCCGAGACGCCCGTCCCGCCACCACCGTTGTCATCGTCGTCCCCATCGTCATCACCACCGCCACCACCGTCGTTGTCGTCCCCGTCGTTGTCATCTCCCCCACCGCCGCCCCCACCACCAGCGATCGTCACCGAGACACCCGCCGACACGTTGTTCACCTCGTCCGTCTCCGCGAACACGCCCGACGGATCGATCACCGCGAAGATCGTGTACGTCCCCGCCGCCACCGCGCTGGAGATCGTGAACTCGACGTCCTCGGCATCGCTCTCGCCCGCGCTCATCGTCGACAGGTTCCGCGACCCGAGGAGCACGTCAGAAGAATCGAACGTCCCGTCCGTCGACGCATAGACGCTCAGGCCCACATCCCGCACCCGCTCGGTCCCGCTGTTCGCCACGGTCACCAGCGTCCGGATCTCAACCCCGGTCGTCCAGCTCGCGCCCGCCGTGGGGCTGCTGATCGTCGCAGAAAGATCAACGGAGAGCATCTGACGACCTTCGAGGGTCTCCAGCGTTTCCGATGTAGCGTGGCTGCGGTGATGCATTGCGGTCAAACTCCTTGGGGACTGGCACAGAGCCCCATCGTTCATGCGAGACGCTGCCTTCAAGTGTGTCATGATTCCCGCCTTAGATCGAGGCTGAGGGGATGGAACGCCCCGACAACCCGTGCCGGTCTCCCCGACGGAGCACCAAACACACGCCGACCCCCTCCATTCGCGTGTCCTGCTCCGACGCTCGAGCGGGAGCGATCTGTGCGGTGCCGCCCGATCCCGACATCTCCACCGGAATCTCATAGACTCACCCCACGCACCCGCCGGCCGGAGAGGCCGCGCGGGGCGCCTGAGGTCAGCCATGAACCTGTCCCTTGCCTCCCGTCGCGCCCTCGTCTGCGGATCCACCCAGGGCATCGGCCGCGCCGCCGCGATCGAGATTGCCTCCCTGGGTGCCTCCGTCACACTCATGGCCCGCAACGCGGATCAGCTCAAGGCGGTCGCCGCCGAGCTCCCCCACACGGCGGGGCAGACCCACGACTTCCTCGTCGCCGACTTCAGCGACCCCGCCAACGTCGCCGCGGCGATCGCCCCCGCGATCGACCCCAACCGTCCGTACCACATCCTCGTCAATAACACCGGCGGCCCCAAGGGCGGCCCCATCGCGGCGGCCGCGGGCGACGAGTTTGCCGCGGCGTTCAAGATGCACGTGCTCAGCAACCAGGCGCTCGTGCAGGCCCTGCTCCCCGGTATGAGGAGCGCGAAGTACGGGCGCATCATCAACGTCATCTCCACCAGTGTGAAGGCGCCCATCGAGGGCCTCGGTGTCTCGAACACCATCCGCGCCGCCGTCGCCAACTGGGCCAAGACGCTCGCGACCGAGGTCGGTCCCCTCGGCATTACCGTCAACAACGTGCTGCCGGGCTTCACCGACACCGCGCGCCTCGACACGCTCTTCAAGGCCAAGGCCGAGAAGCTCGGCAAGACCAAAGACGATGTCCTCAAGGCCGCGATCGCGACCATCCCCGCCGGCCGCCTCGGCGAAGCCGCCGAAATTGCCGCCGCCGTCGCGTTCCTCGCGACCCCCGCCGCGGCGTACATCAACGGCATCAACCTCCCGGTCGACGGCGGCCGCACGCCCTCACTCTGATCGGAGCGTGCATGCTCGACGTGCTGAA
>JBMOHX010000561.1:0-2432 GCA_049317625.1 Phycisphaerales bacterium | reverse complement strand
GTGGCAACGGTGTCGTGGGCGCGGGCGATGGTGGCGCTGGCGAGTTCCGAGGCCGGATAGAAACCGCCGAGCTGCCCGTACTCGTGGGTGTAGGTGTGGCGCACCGCGTCGAGCAGATCGGAGGGAACCTGCGTGCCACCCGCGTTGTCGAGGAACGCGAAAGGGGCGGCGAGAGCGGGGAAGCGGGTACGGATCTCGGAGAGGTTGGGCATAGTGGGTGCTGGCCTTGGAACTCATCGAGGGGTGCTTCACTCGGAGCGGTCAGTTGGATGAGAGAACCGGGCGCGAGAACGCGGGGACGTGCGTGGCTAGCCGATCGCGGTCCCGTCATCGCCCGGGAAGCCGGGTGAGCCGGGAGAGCGGCGCGGATCGGGGAAGTCGCCGGTGTTGGGGTAGATGAACTCCACCTCGCTCTGCCCTTGGAGGTACGTCACGCCGGCTTCGGTGACGAGTTGTTCATCCAGGAGTGTGGCGAGGGCGTAGGGGTCTGAGAAGAGATCCTGTGCCCCCGCGAGAGCCTCCCACACGTGGACGTTGGCCTTTGGCTGGGGCGCGAGCTTGATCCTGTACTTGAAGACCGCGAAGAACCGTGAACCGAAGGACTCAAGCGCGAGAGCCGGAAGAGCCAGGTTCTCCTTGCGGAACCGGCCGATCGAGCCGTCGGGGAGCTGAACCCACACCGCGGCACCCGTTGGCTTGGCGCCGATGTACAAGCGGTTGAACAGCTCCGCACCACGGCGCTCTTCTACATACCAGGCGTACTGCATCGCGTCACGGACGAGGACGTTGCGCCAGTTTCCGTTCCAAAGACGTTGGAGGGTTCGGGGGATCCAGCACTCGAATGTCGCCGCGGTGACAGAGGGCTTAGCGGTGTGACCAAAGACGGCCGAGCGGTGGTACTGGTAGTACTTGGATCCAACCGCGCCCTGCTTGAGACGGACGCGATAGCGCACCTTGGGGTTCACCGACGGCTCGGGTCCATCCGGGTCGGGAGGGACCATCGGGGATCTGGGAATCTCGTGCTCGAGGAACCCGCCCAGAAACGCGTTCTGCGCGGTGTTCTGCATGTGGAGGGGCTCGTCGCGATCAGCGGCTTCGGTCGGCGGGTCGAAGATGTTGGTCGCGGCGTCAACCAACGGCGGGCAGAGAAGCGGGTCTTCGAAGGTATCTGGCAAAAGGGCATCGAGGACACGGGCTCGTTTGTTCTGCTTGTTCCAGAAGCTCCCGGGGCTGCCTCCGTCGAGTAGCGGCCCCCACGGGGTGTTGCTCTCGTTTGCGGGGGCCGAGCCGTTCCACTTGCCGAACTTGGCGTTGTTGCACTGGATGTCGCCGAGGCGAGCGACAGGTGACTGCCGCGAGCCGCCCTGGAGCGTGCGGACGGTTGTGCAGCCTACCGATGCTCCGTCGATCACGAACGCGTTCCCGAGTTCGGGGAACGAGTTGTGACCGTGGACACCGTCCTTGAACGGCTGGTTCGGGAATGTGTCGCAGAACGGGTTGTTGGGAACCGGAAGGCCGCCGGGTTGTTCCAGCGAGATCAGGTGGCTTTGGGCGGCCGGGGCCTCGATATCAATAAGCTCGCAGAGCCAGAACTCCACGCCTCCGTGCGTCCCTCGCCGGATCCAAGCCTTGTGATCGCGATCGTGCGGCGTGGCGATGGCGCCGTTCTTGGTGGAGTTGTAGCTTGTCGCCTCGATGGCGCCGTGGCCGAGGAACGCCAGGTGCGCGGGCGAGTCCGCGACACCACGGAAGACCTTGATCCAGCAGTCACCCTGAAGGCGGTCGCCCGCCGAGTTCAGCCAGCGCCCGTTGCCGGGGCCGTCCTTCTCGGCTTCGAGCGCCGCGTCGTCCTTGGGCTCACCGACAACGAAAACGCGGTAGGGCTCCCCCTTCACCGAAATCCCGCTGACGGCGAGCGGGCCTACAGGCACGAGCTTGCCCTCGCTGTTCCTGATCTCGACCATCGACCAGCAGTACTCGTTCTGCACGAAGACCCGGCGGTGCGCATCGTTCAGGCGTCGGCCGTCCCAGCGCCAGCCGTACTTGCCGGTCGAGATCTTCGCCGCCGCCTTCTTTCCATCGGCGTTGGCCTTGGAGAAGTCGGGGTGCTCCTGGACCACACGACCCTCGATGTCCTCGATCCACCACCGCATGTACAGGGTCTGGCCTTCGGGAACAGCGACATCAAGAGTGGTGATCGCGTGCTCGCAGAAAGAGGCGTTGAGGGAAGTCTTCTCTCGCAGGTTGCTCCCGTCCTTGTCCTCGACCACCCTGCGATCGTCGAGCGTCTTGCCCCGATACGCGGCGGTATCCGCCTTCCAGTGGTACTCCTGCCAGAGATGGGAGAGGAGGACGCCGGTGAGGTCGACGGTGTTGAGGTTGGTCAGGGAAACCGGCGCGACAGCCGGGGCCGGAGCAGGGGCGTTCGGAGG
>JBMOHX010000560.1:0-2434 GCA_049317625.1 Phycisphaerales bacterium | reverse complement strand
GCGCCCGGGCAGGTTCGAACTGCCGACCTGCGGTTTAGGAAACCGCCGCTCTATCCAACTGAGCTACGGGCGCACAATGCCAACTGTAGCCACCGAGCCCTCCTCCCTACCATCTCGCGTGACCCCCAGCCACCAAGCCCACGCGACGGCCCCGCATCCCCAAACCCGGTCCCGCCGCGCGCACGCCCGCGCGGGCGGACTCATCGCCGCCGCGCTCCTCACCGCGCTCTTCGGCAGTGTCGTGGGCTGGTTCGTCTGGAAGGGACAGAACTCCGCGCCGCGCGACCCCACGCCCACGCCGGGCGCCGCCGAAATCCCCGACGCGGCCGTGCTCCCGTCACAACCCGGCACCGCGCAGCTTGGCTCGTTGGGCGAGAACGCCGGTCCGTTCATGCAGTTCGCCGACCGCAAAGACCCGACCCGCGTCGCCGGCGAGATCGTCGCCGACCGAGCCCAGCCACTCGACGGACGCCGGTACCGGCTCGACCGGCCCCGCGCGTGGAACTTCCTCCGCGACGGCCGCACGCTCTACATCGAAGCCGATACCGGCCGTGCTTCTTTCGCCGAGCAAGGAGCGAAGGGCCGCCCCGAGGAGGCCACGCTCGTCGGCCACGTGGTGCTGAAGCTCTTCGCCGGCAGACCCGACGGCTCACGGCCCGACCCCGCGAAAGACCCCGCGATCTACACGGCAACCATGGACGAGCTGCGCTTCGACTCCGCGCTCGGCCGCGTCACCGTCCCCTCCCCCTTGCACGTCGAAGGAGAAGCCGTCGCCTTCCGCGGCAAGGGCGTCACGCTCCTCTTCAGCGAGCTCACCGAGCGCATCGAGCACCTCCGGGTCGACCAGACCGAGTTCATCGAGTTCCGATCGCCCTCACGCGGAACTCGCGTCACCGAGGCGACTCCGCCCGCTCTCCCAATCCTGAACCCTTCCCTCTTCGCGGCCTCGCTCGCCTTCGCACAAGTCACGCCGCAACCAGCCGCCGAGGTCGAGTACCAGCTCACCGCGACCGACTCAGTTCGGTTGGCGCAGGGGACCCGCTCCGTCGCCGGCCAGAGACTCGACGGGTGGATCCGCCTCGTCGACAACCAGCTCCCCGATCGCACCCGCTCCCGCATGCCGAACCCCTCTGCACCGCCGCGACAGCCGACCCCCGACACGCCTCGCCCCGCCGCGGATCTCCCCGCCGCCCCGCCCGGCGAACCCGCCCCGTCAACCGAGCCGGCACCGGCACCAGTCCCAACCACCGCGAGCGGACAGGATCCGGTCCGGCTGACCTTCGACGGCCCTCTCGAGGCGAGCCCACTCAAGCAGCCCTCGGCCGAGCTCGCGCACAACGACGCGTTCGTACGCATCACGGCCCCGAACACCGGCGGTGTCGTCGCATCCGATGCGAAGTCCGGCGCGGAAGCATCCGGCACCCTGATCGAATACGGCGCAACGCGCGAGGACGTGGCCATCGGCGCAGCCGAGCCCTTCGGCGTCACGCTCAGCCTCCCGGGAACCGGCGTGCTCGTCGGCCAACGCATCGAGTTCAGCCAGTTGAGCGGCAGCGCGCAGGTCCGCGGCCCCGGCATGCTCGCACAGGGCGATCCGCTCCTTCTGCCGCCCGACGAGTCCGAACGATCCATCCGCTGGTCGCAGTCGGGTGAGTTCACATTCAACCAGGCCCAGTCGGGCAACAGCCGCCAACTTGTCCGTGCGCTGCTCGTGGGAGACGTTCGCGGCGAAGACAAGGGCGGATCGTTCGGCGCGGAACAGTTGCAGGCGGAGTTCACCCCCGTTGAAGGCTCCTCGTCCCGCCTCACCCGAACCCTGCTCGCTGGGCACGCTCGCGCCGGCACCGGCGACGACGCGTCACTGGAAGCGGAAACCATCGACGTGAAGTTCGCGCAGGGGGACCGGCCCTCCGACGCCACGCCCAAACGCCTGCTCGCCATGGGGAACGTCAAGGGCCGCCGAGGAGAAGACCGTCTCTCCGCCCATGAACTTACCGCCGACCTCGCAAAGCTCGCCGACGGATCGGTCGGCGCGACCCAAGTCTCCGCGATCGGAGACGCTTCATACTTCGGCCCCAACGACATCGTGGCCAAGGCCGACCGCATCGAGGCGGACCCGGTCGCGAAGGTCGCAGATCTTTCCGGTCCCAATACCACGATCACCCGCGGCGAGAGCGTCATCACCGGCTCCCACATCCGGCTGCTCTCCGACTCCCGCCGACTCCAGGTTCTCACGCCGGGCACTTTCGCCCACCGCCAGCCCGGGACCGATGGCGGACCGGACGCGGTGGCCCGCGTCTCCTGGTGGCGCTCCATGACGTTCGACGACCTCCGGGGGGAGGTCGAGTGCCTAGGCTCGGCACACGCCGAACTGCTCCGAGGCGAGAACGCGAAGGACACGATGGACGCCGAGCGCGTCGTGCTCCTGCTTGCA
>JBMOHX010000559.1:0-2440 GCA_049317625.1 Phycisphaerales bacterium | reverse complement strand
GATGCTCACACGCCGCCCCTCGATACCCGCCGACAGAATCGGCAGCATCGCGCTCCGCTGCCGCTCCACCGTCACCGGCCCTTCGAGCTGGTACTGGAAGACCTCCCCCACCTCCATCGCCGCGGCTTGCGTCCGCGCCGCGTACGCCGCGAGGTCCTCGGAACTCAGCGGCGCAACTTCCGCGGCTTCAGAGAGGGCGTACCTCGCTCCACCCGGATCTCCCCCCGACCCACCGGCCCGAGGCGATCCCGGTGCCCTTCTGGATGGCGGCGGCATCGCGCCCCTGCTCATCTCGTCGCGCGACTTTCCCGCATCCGCGTCGAAGGCGAGCTTGTTCTTTGAATCCGAAACCCCGCCCTCGTACGCCCGCGGCATCACACCCGGCACCGTCGGCACCGGCACATCAGGCCGCGTCACGTACAGCGGCTCGTACAGGTCCATCGTGAAGCTCACCGGACGGCCCGACACCAGGCTCAAGGTCACCTGGTTCCAGTCCTCGTCCGTCGTGTTCTCCACGATCGCCCAGCCCTGAAGGGTCACGCCCTCTTTCGCCTCCCCCTTCACGTCCTTCTTCGGGTCCGGGAGGATCAGCCGGTAGCTCGTCTTCCACACCGGGGCTTCCTGCACGTACCCAACGACAATCTCCCGCGCGCCCTGGCCCGCGAGACGAACGTCCACCGTCTTCGTCCGATCCGCGCGGTACTCCGCGAGCGCGGCGAGCGCCTTGTTTAGCTCGCTCTTCAGCGCCGCGTCCCGCAGATCAAAGCTCACCACCTGCGGCAGCCGCACCGACACCACACCATCGCTCGTCAGCACGTTCACGTACGCAACATTCACCACCGCGTCCTTGCTCGCGGGCTCTTGGCGCGATTCCACGCCCAGCACCGTCCCCACAAGCTCGCGGCCTTCCACCAGCTTTAGCGAGACCTCCGCGCCCCGCAGCCGCCCCAGCAGCTCCTGCATGCTCGGATCATCAGAGATGTCCACCGCGAAGCTGCTCAGCCGCTTGCTCAGAGGCTCCTTGCTCCCGTAGCTCACGCCCTCGATCCGCCCCTGCCCCTTCGACAGGTCCAGCACGATCATCGACTTCAGGATGTCGTTGATCTGCTTCGTGTCGAACCGCAGTTGCACATTCGCATCACCGTCGATCAGGCCACGCCGCTCGAACGCACCAACACCCGACCGGTACAGCGTGATCCGACGCAGCGGCAGCTTCGCGCCGGA
Organism: Phycisphaerales bacterium; assembly: GCA_049317625.1. Taxonomy (GTDB): domain Bacteria; phylum Planctomycetota; class Phycisphaerae; order Phycisphaerales; family UBA1924; genus JBEIUO01. The sequence continues at coordinate 1,216 of JBMOHX010000559.1, read as the reverse complement.
TTCCTCAGCCTGCGCCGCTCCCCCCACCACCCCACCACCGCGATCCCCGCCCTGCCCGTACGCCGGCGCCCACGCCAGCCCAGCAACCGCCGCCAACACCAACGCCGCATGCTTCATCGACTTCATGACTTGGTCCTTTCGTCGTCCGGCTCTCCGCCTCACGGGCTCTAGGCAACTGTACTGCCAACCGGTTCACCGCGCTCGCCCCGTGTGACACTCCCGTGACACCGCCACCCCCGTACAGTCCCCGCCGATGACCACGATCCCGCTCCCTCAAGCCGCAACACCCGCCTCGCGCGAGTCCATCGCCGCCTTCCTCGCGCAACGCCTGCGGGGAGAGGTCCGCTTCGGAACGCAAGACCGGATGCTCTACGCGACCGACGCCTCCCTCTACCAGGTCGAGCCGGTCGGCGTCGTCATCCCCGCGGACACCGACGACGCCCGCCTCGCCGTCCAACTCTGCGCCGAGCTCGGCCTCCCCGTCCTTCCCCGCGGCGGCGGCACCAGCCTCGCCGGCCAGTGCACCAACCACGCCGTGGTCATCGACCTCAGCCCCAACTGCCGGTCGATCCTTCATCTTGACGCCGCGGGCAGGACCGTCACCGTCGAGCCCGGCATCACCGTCGACGACCTCAACGACTCCATCGCGGCATCAGGCCTCTTCTTCGCACCCGACCCCGCCACCAGCCGCCACGCCAACATCGGCGGGTGCATCGGAAACAACGCCGCGGGAGCACGCTCGGTCCGCTACGGGCGCACCAGCGAGAACCTCATCTCGCTGGACGTCGCCCTCGCCGACGGGCGTGCGGCTCGGCTGGGTGCCGGGGCCGACCTCAACGGAGCCACCGAGCGTGAACTCACGCTGAGGGTGTGCGACATCGTCGCCCGCAACGCCGAACGCATCGACGCCCGCTTCCCCAAGACCCTCCGCCGCAACGCCGGCTACGGCCTCGACATGATCCTCGCCGCGATGCGCCGCGGCGGGTGGCGTGGCGAGCCGATCTCGGGAACCGCGCGGCCCGCTTGGCTGGATCACGTCAACCTCGCCCACCTGCTCTGCGGCAGCGAGGGCACCCTCGCGGTCACACTCGGCGCCACGCTCTCGCTCCACCCGCGCCCCAAGGCCAAGGGCCTCGCCGTGCTCGGCTTCTCCGATCTCGACGAAGCCATCGCCGCAACACTCCCCATTCTCACCACTTCCCCAACCGCCATCGAG
>JBMOHX010000558.1:0-2464 GCA_049317625.1 Phycisphaerales bacterium | reverse complement strand
GACTTGAGCGTCGAGGAGACCAGCGGCCTCGATCCCCAGCCCCCAGACAGCGCCCCCGAAGACGTGAACCAGGTCCACGGTGCCGTCGTCGTCTTCACCGAGTTGATTCATCACCGACCGCACCAGCTTGCGCGCAGCGAACGACCGCGTGAGCGCGAGCGACCGGGTCGAGTACCTCACAACGGTGCTGAACAGGCTGTCGCCACCGACGCCCTCGACCGTCTCGGGGATGGCTTGGATCACCCGCACGCCCTCGTCGGCCAGGCCGATTTCGAGGCGCGAGAGCAGCGACCGCTCGCGCGATGCGAAGAACTCGTCGGCCAGGATGAGAGCTCTCAACGCCACACCCCTCTATCGGCTCTCGCGGGCAGCAAGGCGACTTTCAGGCGGACACGCCGGGAGACACGGCGATTCGGGGCCGCGCGACCACACCGCCGCCCACCGCCACCCGGGGAGCTCGGCCATCGCCCACGATTCACCCTCGCGACCGGTTCCCGGCCAATAGTGCCGCAAGCCGCCCGTGGCATCGCTGAAACGGCTCGCCAGCGCCGGATCGGAGATCACGTCCGCCACCGTGGAAAGACGCGCCACCCGAACATCCGCACGCGGCGCAGAGGCGAGCAGCCCGCGGGTGTACGGATGCAACGGGTTCGACAGGACGTCGCGCACGGGCCCGAACTCCAGGACCCGACCCGCGCACATCACGCACACCGCGTCCGCGTGCCCCGCGACAACGCCGACGTCGTGGCTCACCAAGAGCACGCCCATCCCGCGTTCGTCGCGGAGCGAGCGGATCAGGTCGAGCACCTTCGCCTGCACGCTCGCGTCGAGGGCCGTCGTCGGCTCGTCCGCGATCAGCAGCCCCGGGCCGCAGATCAAGGCCATCGCGATCATCGCGCGCTGCCGCATGCCCCCAGAGAACTGGTGCGGGTAGAGCGAGAAGCAGTCCTCGGGGCGCTCGATGCCCACTCGCGCCAGAGCCGCGACCACCCGTGACCTTGCCTCCCGTCCATCCATCCGCTCGTGCGTCCGCAGGGCCTCCATCACCTGATCGCCGATGGTCATCACCGGATTCAGGCTCGACATCGGCTCCTGGAACACCACCCCGATCTCGCGGCCCCGGACCCGGCGCAGCTCATCCTCGGAAAGGTTGTCCAGCCGCCGACCCCCGAGCACGACTCGCCCCCGGGAGATCCGAGCGGCGTCGATCAGCCGCGGGATCATCAGCGCCGTCGCGCTCTTGCCACTGCCGGACTCGCCGACGAGCGCCAGCGTTTGCCCGGCGTGGATCGCGAAGCTGATGGCGCGCGTAACCGGTTCCATCACCGAACCTCGTCCGAACGCAACGGTGAGGTCGTGGACTTCGAGCAGAGGTTCGGTTCTCGGACAGCTCATGGAATCATGAGCGTACGGCGAAGGCCTGCCCGGAGCGATTGTCGATCCGCGCGTCGATACCTACGCTCCCCGAACGTTCTGCGACCCCCGTCGCCGGGCGCCCCCATTGCGCCGGCGAAGAACGCCGGTAAAGGAAAATCCGCCGATGTCTCACGCGACCGTTGGAAGTGGTGAAAAGGTTTCCGCGCTGAACGGCCACGCCGCGGCGGCTTCGAGCAGCGTCCGCGCGTCGGACTCCGTGCCCGCCGCCGAGCTGCTCCGCTGGCTCCGCAGCATGCTCCTCATCCGCGAGTTCGAGAACCGCTGCGCCCAGTCCTATCAGCAGGCCAAGATCGGCGGGTTCTGCCACCTGTACACCGGCCAGGAAGCCGCGGCGGTCGGCACCATCGCGTCGCTCAACCACGATGATCCCATCATCACCGCCTACCGCGACCACGGCCACGCGCTCGCCCGCGGCATGAGCGCCGGCGCCTGCATGGCGGAGATGTACGGCAAGATCACCGGCTGCGCCAAGGGCAAGGGCGGCTCGATGCACATGTTCGACAAGCCCAACTGGCTCTTCGGCGGCCACGGCATCGTCGGCGCACAGACCCCGGTGGGCCTGGGCCTGGCTTTCGGCTCCCGTTACGAGTGGGAAGTCATGGGCCAGGCCGTCGACGGCTCCCCCGCGAAGAAGAAAGTTTCCCTCGCGTACCTCGGTGACGGCGCGCTGAACCAGGGCGCTCTTCACGAAGCCATGAACCTCGGCGGTCTCTTCGACATCCCCTGCATCTGGGTCGTTGAGAACAACGGTTACTCCATGGGCACGGCGATCGAACGCGGCACGACGATGGCGCACGATCTCCGCAAGAAGGCCGAGGCCTACGGCATCCGCGGCGAGATCATCGACGGCTTCGACGTCGTCAACCTCTACGACCACTTCAAGCCGCTGGTCGACTGGTGCCGAAACGAGCAGAAGCCCGCGTTCGTCGACCTCAAGACCTACCGCTACCTCGGCCACTCCATGTCCGATCCTCAGAAGTACCGGACGAAGGAGGAGGTCGAGATGTTCAAGGGCAAGGACTCCATC
>JBMOHX010000557.1:0-2470 GCA_049317625.1 Phycisphaerales bacterium | reverse complement strand
ACGAACGGCGCGCACCCGTCGATCACGACCTCATCTCCCTCAGTCTCGAAGATCCTTCCCACCCGGTCGTCACCGGTGTCTCGCACGGCCTGGGCACAACACAGACCGCGATGGCCTTCTCGCCGACGACCGCGCGCCTATTGATGACGAACATGGAAGCGAAGAACACCACCCGCCTCGAGACTTCGCTCCGAGGCAGGTTCATGACGCACGAGTTGCTCCTGCTCGGGCTGCCCGATGACACCGGCGCATACGGCGAGCTGATCCGACGCGACCTGCACGAAGCCATCCCCGGCTACGACGACGCGTCAGCCGTGAACGATGCGGCGCAAGCAGGCTCCCTCGCGAACCCCATCGACATCGTCGCCGATCCGATCAGGCCGTTGGCATACGTCGCGGCTCTCGGCACAGACCGCATCGCAACCGTGCGGGCCGACGACGGATCGGTCGTCGCGATCACCGACGTCGGGCGCGGGCCGCGGGGCCTGGCCGTCGATCCGATGGGCACGCGCCTCTACTGCTTCAATCGCACCGATCTCTCGATCTCCGTGCTGAACCTCGACAGCGACCAACCGGGCCTGCTCTCCGAGCGCCGGATGATGAGCCCGGAACACCGGCGCGTGCGCGAAGGACGTGACACCATCGTCAGCGCGAAACGCTCGAACAACTTCAGTTCCTCCTGCGCGATGTGCCACATCGACGGCGGGTTCGACGGGCTCGCCTGGGACCTGGGTGATGAGAACGGAACGCAGATGCTCCCCTCGCCCGCCGGCCTAGCTTCCGCGCTCAACCACCCGCTCAAAGGCCCGATGGTCACACAGTCGCTCCGCGGCCTGAAAGACCACGAGCCCTTCCACTGGCGGGGCGACCGACCTTCGCTGGAAGACTTCGCGCCGACGTTCGACGCGCTCCTCGGCGGAGAGACGCTCCCGCCCCCAGAGACCGCCGCGATGAACGCCTATGTGAAATCGCTGGTCTATCCGCCCAACCCGTTCTACAACCGCACGAACAAGCCGGCCAACCCGAACATCGGCGCCGGGCTCGCGCTGTTTGGTACCTCCTGCGTAGGTTGCCACGAGCTGGCTCACGACGGCGCGAGCCGGCCGATCGGCGGGTCCCTCGACTTCGGGACCGACATCAGCTTCCTCGCCTCCCAGGTCATGGAGTTCACGCAGCTCCGCGGCCTCTACAAGAAGTTCCATCAGGAGCGCTACAGCGGATTCGGCATCCTGCACGATGGGCGGCAAGGCATGGGCCCCTTGAACGATCCCTTCGCGCACCTCGCGATGGGCGCGTTCTTCGGCGCCCTCGCCCTCGACGGCTGCCCCGGCAATCACGCGCAGGACGAGGCCTCGCAACTCTCTCACTTCATGCGAGCGTTCCCGAGCAACGTCATGCCGGTGGTCGGATGGCAGGAACTGGTGAGCGGAGACGCCGCCCCCGAAGCCATCGCGACCGTGCACTCTCGCATCATCACCATGGCCGCGCAACACGCGATGACACCTTCACGGTGCGACGTAGTCGCCCGCGGCCTGGTCGCGGGCGCGGCTCGCGGCTACGTGATGCTCACGCCCCAACCCGGGCCGCTGAACGCGGGAACGCTCATGTTCGCCGATGAGGCCGGGAGCGTCCAATCTCTGCAGTCGCTCACCGACTCGCTCGCGCCAGACGATCGACTCGTGTTCCTCGCCACACCACCCGGGAGCGGCAACCGCATCGGCATCGACCTCGACGACGACGGCTGCCCCAACTTCATGGACCCGTTCCCGGAGATCAGCGCGGACTGGAATTCGGATCACGCCGTTGACGGTGACGACGTGATCGCGTTCTTCGCAGAGTGGGACGCCGGCGACGCGGACTTCAACGACGACGGCTCCACCGACGGCGACGACGTCATCGCGTTCTTCACGCTGTGGGACCTTGGCTGCTGAACGTAGCTCTACCACCGCTGAAGAGGTGGCCAACGAGCGGGAAAGGCCGCTGAAGCGGCCTAAAACACGTGGCTGTCCGCGATTCGCCGCTGCCATCGAAATGCCCACATCGCGCGACACACGACTCGGCCCGCGACTCCCCTCCCCAGCCCGCTTCAGCGGGCTTGCCCGCTCGTAGGCCACGCGTTCAGGCGTGGTTCAGCAACATCACCATCCCATCATCCCGCCTCCATCCCCGCAGCCCGTTTCAACGGGCTTCCGGTGTTGCCCCGCCTTCAGGCGATGGGATTTCGAAGCACGCGGCGCATTCACCGCTCGTCCTCCTGCGATGCACGCACGCGGCAAGGGGAGCACGGAAGGCCGCTTCCCCTTCATGCCCCTCTTCAAGCCGGGCCGGCACTTGAGGCCACTGAGCCCCCACCCAGCCCCAACCCCCCACCGCCGCCCCCCAACGCCTAATGCCTAATGCCCAATGCCCAATGCCTAATGCCTAATGCCTAATGCCTAATCACCAAAAATAAACCAATCAAACACCTTGA
>JBMOHX010000556.1:0-2472 GCA_049317625.1 Phycisphaerales bacterium | reverse complement strand
CACGAGCTCGCGCGGGCTCTTCTCGAAGGCCCGACCAGCCGAGACGCGAACCCGCTCCGAGCGTTCGAACTCGCGGCCCGAGCCGCGGACATGAGCGGGCACCGCAAGATCGAGATCGTCCAGACGGTCATCGACGCCTCGGCGGCGCTGGGCAACCCGCGGGCCGCGATCCCGACACTGGACGCGGCGATCGCGGCGATGCTGACAAACGCGGAGAATCAGGACCGGGAACGAATGCTGGCGGTTCTGCGAGCGGAGCGGGCGCGGGCTGGGGGTGGGTGAGGGGGGATGTCGAGCGTCCTCCCCCCAAAACAAATCCCCCGCGCACCGCGCACCGCGCGTCGCGTCCCCGCAGGAGCCGCTTGAGTCGGGTGCGCGCCCGGAGTCGCCGGACCGCTGGCGCATTCAAGGTTCGATGCAGTCGGCGGTGATGAGATCGGCGGGGTCGCCGTAGGTGGCGGGCACGCCGGGGGCGGTGACGGGCTCCCCGCGTTTGATGGAACTGGCGACGGAGAGGTTGAGGTCGAGGAGTTGCTTGAGCAGGTCCTTGCGGGCACTGAAGCCGTAGGCTTCCATCACGGCGGCATCGAGAGCGGCATGGGCATCCTTCAACGGATTGCTGCCGGGGAGTTCGAGCGTGCGGTAGAGGGCGCGGAGGCCGCCGCTCATGGTGGGCAGGACTTTGGCCCGCACCGCGCGAATCTCGCGTCCGGCGGCGGCGACGGCCCTGATCTGCTTTTTGGATGGGGATTGGGGCCAGGGGAAGGTGTCAAAGACGGACTCGGGGCTGTAACTAAACCTTTCAGTCAACTTTGCACACCTAGCGACAAACCAAGTCCAGTGTTGGTTAGACTGCAAAACTGCGAAGGAGAAGTCGTCCTCAAACGCGAACGGCTGCACCTTGTTGCCCGGTCCGACCGTACTGGACATGAAGACGAAGATCGGTCTTTTTGTTACCAGCGAGCAAACTACGTATCGCCGCAGGGTCTTCAACATCGCCATTGTGGCCGGGACGTTGCGCCGCAACTGCCACCAGTTATCCAAACGAGCGACGAGATTGCGCCCCTTGACCCGCTTGGAGAACTCTGCGTCCTTGGCCCGTTTGGTCGGCCCTCCCGCAATGTGCTGCATCTGCTCTAGCACGTGCTGTTCGACGTGTGCGAACGGCAACTGAAACGCGCGGGCCTCCAACTGGTCCATGCGCTGGAAGTCAATGACCCAGCGGTCGGGCATTCCGTCTCCCGTGACGAGGTCTTGGCCCATGAGGAAAGGGCGGAGAACCTTGGCGTTCATCCGGCTCCCGGATATCCACTTCTTCGCCGTTGATTCGTTGACAAGAAAGCCCATGTTCCCGGGTTCCAAGCCTCGGAATGCACGCTGAGGAGCCGTGTTGCAAGAAAGATCGATGGCCGTGGAGATGTCGGCTTCGTCAGACAGCGAAGCATTGATCCCTTCGCTCTCCCTCGCCGCCATTTCGTAACTCTTGTCCTTGCGGACTTTGCCCCGCTTGCCCAGCGTGATGGTCTTTGGCCGCTTGGCGCCCGAATCGTCCGCGAGCAGTTCCGGTGTCGCTTCGAGCTTGGCCCACAGTCGGCGGATGGGCGCGATATTGCGGGAGGCATCGTCGTCGGCGGAGGCCACCCCGAGGTCGACTTCCCGCGCAGCAGGTGCGTCTTCTGTGTTCGCGACTGTGGCTGTGCCCTTCCCCCCCGCAGTGACATTCTTTCCGCGCTTGCGTGCGGGGGCCGGTCCTCCGGTGGTGGACGGCGTAGCGGTGTTGCCGATGACGCGGTTCTTGACCCAGTTGGCGATAGAGACGTGTACGTTGGCCTCGCCGCTCCACGGCATGCTCTCGACGGCCTCCACGATGGTCCCGGAGGCTGCGATGTGATCGAGGCCACCGACACGCGACTGGTTACTGCGGATGTTCTGGGTGCCGACCAACCCCGCCCGGCCGGCCTGCCAGTTGGCAGCGGTGCACGACTCGAGATGATCATGAGCCCGGCGGAACCAGTAGACGCAGTAGTCGGCCATACCCGGCACGTCGGGATAGGCCTTCCGGAGAGCATTGACGTAATCGGCTCCGCGCTCGGGCTTGAGTCGCTTGGCACCGAGGAAGGGAGGGTTGCCGATGATGATATCGGCGGCGGGCCAGGGGGTTTGCGTGCCGTCATCCGTCAGCAGCGCGTCTTGGATTCTGATGTTGTCATCGAGATTGGCGAGCGGGAGGGTACGCTCGGTCGTGTGCAGTTCGTCGCTGGCGAGTTTGGGGGCGAGGGAGAGCGTCACCTTGGCGAGGGCAACCGCGAAGGGCAGCACGTCCATTCCAAAGAACTGGCGGGGCGAGATACCGCCCAACGCCATCTGGCCCGGAACTTGCCTGCTGCTGAGTTGGTTCTCCTTGGCGACAATCGCGGCTTCGAGTCGTCGCATTTCGCGATAGGCGATGTAGAGGAAGTTTCCGCTGCCGCA
>JBMOHX010000555.1:0-2474 GCA_049317625.1 Phycisphaerales bacterium | reverse complement strand
GCCCGCGGCCGAGGTGGTGACCCGCATAAGCAGCCGATACTGACCCTGCTCCGCGATCCCGCTCATGTCCCAGTCTCCGGCCCCGATGTTCGCGTAGATCGCCCCGTTGGGTCCCGTCAGCGAAACCTCGCCGTTCGCAGTCGCTTCGAGCGCATCCAGGGTCACGCCCCCCCAGAAACGGTACTGCCTCGGTTCGTCCACAGTAAATGTGACATCGAACGTGCTGCGCGCACTTGCCGAAAAGAACTGCATGCCGCCATTCGAACCACATCCCCCTTGGGTAAACATGCCTTCCCCGAGGAGTGCGGACGACTGCGACGCCCACGCGCCGGTTCCGTAGATGCTGCTCGCGCTCCGGGATGCTTGGAAATCGCCAAAGTCCGGAGCGCTGGCACCGTCGCTCGATGGTGACGCCAGCGCACTCACGCTTCGCGACTGCGCATCGTATGTGATGCCACCCTGCGAAACCCCGCAGCTCCATGCCAACACCGCGACGCCGACGGTGGTCCGAAGATAACGCATGTGTATCTCTCCTCGAGGCGACATGAAACGCGCCGCTCGCGTGTACTCGCCTCTTGCGGCCCAAGGGCTCTCTCCCGTGCCCGGGAACTCGCCCTCTGGGATCCGCGATCAACACTAGTGATCGCGGCCTGCAACGAGCGCAGGGAGTTTTCCCCCATCTGACCGAATAGCACCCGCGCGGTACACTCCGTCCCATGCTCCCCGCAATCCTCTCGCTCGTGCTGCTCACTCAGCCCACAGACAGACTCGTCTTCGACCGCCCCGCGGCACGATTCACCGAGTCCGCCCCCGTCGGAAACGGCCGATTGGGCGCGATGGTGTTCGGGGGCACCACCACCGAGACAATCGTGCTCAACGAGATCTCGCTGTGGTCCGGCAGAGTGCTCGACCAGAACCGAGAAGGAGCGTGGAAGAACCGCGCTGCCATCGTCGATCTGCTCATGCAGGGCAAGAACACCGAGGCCGAGCAACTCGTCAACCGCACCTTTACCTGCGACGGCCCCGGGAGCTCGCAGGGTAACGCGCTCGATGGTCCCTACGGCTGCTACCAGGTCTTGGGAACCCTTACGCTCCGATCTGAATCTCCCGATACCCAGCTCAGCGGCTACGAGCGTTGGCTCGACCTTGCGAACGCTGAGTGCGTCACAAAGTTCTCCGTCGGTGGTTCCCCTTTCACTCGAGAGGTCATCGCTTCCTACCCCGATGATGTCGTGGCGTGCCGTATCACCGCCGAGGGTGACCGTCCCCTCGATCTCGTTGTCTCGCTTTCGCGTCCACAGCGAGCGTCGATCATCGTCGACGGTTCCGACCTTGTCATGCGAGGCCAACTGAACGACGGTGAAGGTGGTACCCAGGGCCTGAAGTACGTCTGCCGCGCACGGGCCATTGTGGACGCGGCCGGCACCGTGACTCCCGTTGACGGTGGGCTCCGCATCAGCGGTGCCCGTGAGGCAATCGTGATGGTCTCCGCCGCCACCAGCTACTCCGGCCCAATCCAAACCCGGTACCCAGGTGAACGCTACGAATCGTTCGCACGCGAAACCCTCGACGCCGCCGCGGCTCGTTCCTGGGCAGATCTCGTTGCTCGTCACCGCGAGGACTTCCGTGCACTCGAGGGGCGAGTGACCCTCGATCTGGGCGCGGCTCCGCAAGGCTCGACCCACGCCAGGCTCGTGGCCCTCGACAAAGGTGAGGTCGACCCGGCACTCGCCTCGCTTCTCTTCCGATTCGGTCGATACCTGCTCATTAGCTCATCGAGGGCCGGCGGCCTCCCCGCGAATCTCCAAGGACTCTGGGCCGAAGAACTCCAAACCCCGTGGAACGGCGACTACCACACCGACATCAACGTGCAGATGAACTATTGGCCGGCAGAAGTGGGGGCCCTCCCCGAGTGCCATCTCCCACTCGTTTCGCTCATCGAAGCCCTCCGAGAGCCCGGCGGTCGGACCGCCGCGGCCTATTACAACGCCCCGGGTTGGGTCGCCCACGTCATCACCAACGTCTGGGGCTACACCGCACCCGGCGAGAGCGCCTCGTGGGGATCAACGCTCAGCGGCGGCGCGTGGCTCTGTGCTCACCTCTGGCAGCACTTCGAGTTCACGCGTGACACAGAGTACCTGCGAAGGGTTTACCCCATCCTTCGGGACGCCTCCGCGTTCTACCGCGCGGTCCTCGTCGAACTCCCCGATGGACGCCTGGTCACAGCGCCCTCCAACTCTCCCGAAAACTCCTTCCGCCTCGCGAACGGCGAGACCGCCCACACGTGCCTCGGTCCAACCATGGACCAGCAGCTCCTGCGGGAGCTCTTCTCCAACACAGTCGCCGCCGCGGAAATCCTGGATATCGACCCCGAGACTCGGACTTCCCTTCGTGAGATCGCCTCGCGCCTGGCGCCACACGCGATCGCTCCCGACGGCCGCCTCCAGGAATGGCTCGAGCCATACGAAGAACCC
>JBMOHX010000554.1:0-2490 GCA_049317625.1 Phycisphaerales bacterium | reverse complement strand
GATGTGGTCGCGCCCGATGCGGTGAACAAACCGCCGGCGTAGAGCTGCCCGTTGAAGACTTCGAGACACGTCACCTCGTCGTTCAATCCCGCGCCCAACGCTCGCCACCCTGTCGCGTCGTGCGCCGCGACGCGGCTCGCGTCAACTCCTTCGATCTGTGTAAACGCACCGCCGGCGTACAGCGTGCCTCCGAGCTCGACCAGGTCGTAGATCGCCCCGTCCGTGCCGCGCCCGACCGCTTGCCACCCCGACCCGTCGAACCTCGCGATGTTGTACCGATCGAGCGCGCCGATCCGTGTGAAGTCTCCCCCCGCCACAACCCCGTTCGCGAACACCATGTCGAGCACCGGGCCGGAGCTACTGGTGTACGGCTGCCACGCCGATCCGGTCCAGCGCTGAATCCCCGCGCTCAACGTACCCTGAGCCCCGCGGCACGAGACGCCGACGAGCATGTCGTTGTTGTTGAAGGTCACCGAGATCGGAAGCGCCGACCATGTCACAGCGGTCGTGCCCGCCGGAAAGCCCACTCCTCCCGCCAGCGGGGACCAATCACCATCGGGGAGCACAGCGGGATCCCACGCCGCGGCGTGGTTCGCGGTGAACCCGCTCGCGCTTGTGAACTGCCCGAAGACCAGAAGGCTCGGGAACGGGTTCAGCGGGTTCGCGTTGAAGACGACCAACCGCTCGACCGCGCCGTTCAGCGCCGAGAAGTTGACACCGCCCCACGCCGCGCCGTCCCACTGCGCGATGTAGTTCGCCGTGCGCGGCGACTGGCCGCGCGGCGTGACCTCTGTGAACGCGCCGCCGGCGTAGAGCACGCCGTTCATCGACGCGAGGGTCGCGGGCCTCTGGTTGAACCGCGCGAGTTCCTCGAACGAGACACCGTCGTACGCGAGAACCCCAACGGGGAAAATCTCGAAACCCTGAAAGATCTCACGCCACGTCGCGGCGAAGCAGAGGCGGCCCGCGTGCACGACCATCGCGCCGGTCGAGATCCAGCTCGAGGCGACCCGAACCCATTGTGTGCCTTCCCACCGGTAGATCGCCCCGCGGCTGAGGGTCGGCGGGAAGATGTTCCCCGGATCGATCGTGCTCAGGTAGATCGATCCGTCAAACTCGATGACTTGCGACGGACGATCTGACGGGCCCAGCCCGTTCGTGCTGAACGGAGAAATCGTGTTGTTCTCAACGGTGTACAGCACGCCCCCGCTGGACTGGTCCCCGCTCGCGATGACGTACGTGGGGGATCCGGCCGCGGGAACGAACAAGTCGACGACCCGCATGTCGGCGGTGAATCCCGGAACGCTCGCGCCGGGGAGCCAGGTGCCGCACTCTTGGGCGAGGGCCGCGGGCGCGAGGAGGGCCAGGGCTACGAAACGTAAGAGTCGAGTCAGCATGGTCGGAGGATACCAAGAGGACCGGAAAGGTCTACCAATTCCTGCAACCTTCACACCTAGCGGCACAGGATGTCGGACTCGCGACGGCGTCAGCCCTTGCCGGCGGCCTTCGCGATGGTCGCCGTCGTGCTGCGGCCTTCGACCAGAGGGATCAACTCCACTCGGCCCCCGTAGGCCTCGACGATCTCGTGGCCGACGACCTTGTCCTTCGTGTAATCTGCGCCCTTCACGAGCACATCGGGCTTCACGAGGCTGATGAGCTCGCGCGGCGTGTCCTCTGCGAAGAGGGCAACGCACCCAACACACTCGAGCGCGCCGAGCACCCGCGCGCGGTCCTCTTGCGTGTTGATCGGGCGCGTCGGCCCCTTGAGCCGCTTGACCGAGGCGTCGTCGTTCATGCCGACGACGAGGAAGCCGCGACCCCCTTCGATCGCCGCGGCCTTGGCCAACAGCGTCACGTGCCCCGCGTGCAGCACGTCGAAACACCCGTTGGTGAAGATGATCTTCTTGCCGAGCCTGCGGTTCGCGGCGATCTCGATGGCCAGCTCTTCGCGTGTGCGGAGCTTCCCCTCGGCGCCACGCGTCTGCATGAGCAGCGAGTGGTGCACGCGCTCGAGCGGGATCGGCTCGACGCCGAAGATCTCGACCTCGAGCCCCGCCGCGGCATTGGCGAAGCGCACCGAGTCGCGCCAGGCGATCCGGTTCGCCCGCGCGGCGGCGAGCCCGGCGAGGAACATGTCACCCGCGCCGGTGACGTCGTACACCTGGCGTGCCACGGTGGGCACGGACTCGATGAGACCGTCGCGGGTCAGGAGCAGCGCGCCGTGCTTGTCGAGGGTGAGCACCACGGCTTCGAGATCGAGCGTCTCGAGCAGCTTTCGTGCGACCAGGGTGTTGTGCTCGATCGACGCGTCGCCGTGCGTGGGAAGGCCGGTGGCGTGCTCGGCCTCGGTGCGGTTGGGCGTGATGGCGGTGGCGCCGCGGTACTTGGAGTAGTCGGTCAGCTTCGCGGGATCCACAAAGACAGGCTTGCCCGCACGCCGCGCGGCTTCGATGACGTGCTGGCAGGTCGCCTCGGAGCACACGCCCTTGT
>JBMOHX010000553.1:0-2501 GCA_049317625.1 Phycisphaerales bacterium | reverse complement strand
CTCCAAAGGCCTCGCTCTCCACTGGAAGGTTCTCATCGCCCTCGCCCTCGGCGTGCTCGTCGGCGCGGGCGTCAACGAGTTTTGGACCGCGCAGACGTGGTCCTCCCTCGGCGTCGGGGATCCAAAGGCGTGGGTCGACTTTCAGGCTTCCGATCAGAACAGCGCCGCCGCCGCGGCCGCGGGGGTTGCTCGCTTCCTGGGGAAGGCGAACAAGTTCGCGGGGGATCTCTTCCTGCAGAGCCTGAAGTTCATCGCGGTGCCGATCGTGTTCTTCAGCTTGCTGCTCGCGGTCGCGGGCGTGGGAGACATCCGGAAGATCGGGCGCATCGGGATCAAGACGCTGGTCTGCTTCGCGTTCACGCTGCTCGTCGCCACCGCGATCGCTGTCGTGCTCGGGAAGTTCGTCGCGCCCGGGACGTACGTCACCGAGGCCGATCGCGCCCTGATCGTCGCGGAGTTCTCCGGGCAAGCCGCGGCGAGAGTGCAGACCGCGCATCAACTGAAAGACCAGGGCGTGTGGGCGTATCTCGTGGGCATCATCCCCACCAACCCGTTCAACGCGATGGCCAACGCCCAGATGCTGCAGGTGGTCGCTTCCGCGTTCTTGCTGGGCGTGGGGCTCACGATGCTCCCGCGGGAGAAGAGCGACCCGGTCGTTCGGTTCGCCGAGGGCGTCTCCGAGGCCGTGATGGCGCTGGTGCGGATCATCATGGCCGTCGCGCCGTTCGCGGTGTTTTGCCTGATCGTGCAGTTCGTCGCCGCGGTGGGGCTTGGCGCGCTGAAGAGCGTGCTGGTGTACTGCGGGTGTGTGATCGGGGGGTTGGGGATCGTGCTGCTGGTGGAGTATCCGCTGCTGATGATCGCGATGACGCCGCGCGGGAACCGCATGGGCTACGGCCGGTTCTTCCGGGGGCTCGCGCCGGCCCAGGCGCTGGCGTTCTCGAGCAGCAGCTCGAGCGCGACGCTGCCGGTCACCATCCAGTGCACGCGGGATAGGCTCGGCGTGCCCGAGTCCATCGCGAACTTCGTCTGCCCGATGGGCACGACGCTCAACATGGACGGCACGTCGCTGTATCAGGTGATCAGCGTGCTCTTCCTCGCGCAGCTCTACGGCATCGAGCTCACCCTGGGCCAGCACGTGACCGTCGGCGTGATGGCGGCGGTGGTCTCGGTGGGCACCCCTGGGCTCCCGGGGGCGAGTGTCGTGATGATGGCGATCGTGCTGGAGTCTGTGGGGGTTCCCACTGAAGGCATCGCGATCATCCTCGCGGTTGACCGCGTGCTCGACATGGCACGTACCATCGTCAACGTCTCGGGCGACGCTGTCGCATGCGTCGTCGTCGCCGGCAGCGAAGGGACCCTTGCTCGCGAGGGAGAGTCTTCGCCGGCCTGAACGCCGCGGCCCGCTTCGAAAGGAACCGTCACATGAACCACGCCGTGCTCCTCGTCGCCCTCTCGACACTCGCCCCCGCGGCCCTCGCGCAAGACGGCCAGTCCGCCGCGAAGGAATCCGAGTCCCCCGTGGCACCGGAGGCGGAAGCGAGGAAGGTCAACGTCGAACTCAGCGTCTCCGGCTTCGCCACCTCCAGCACCGACTTCGAGGGGGATAACGGGAACGTTCAGGTCTCTAGCGTCGGTGCCGAGCTCGGCGTCGACATCCCGGCTGGCGAGCGGGGCACGCTCTCGCTGGGGTTCGGCACGTCCTGGTCGTTCTTCGATTTCGGGGGCGACGCGGGGTTCGGTGCATCCGAGCCGTGGGAAGACGTCGTTGAGTACAAGGTCTCGGCACGCTACTCCCGCCGTCTCAACGAGCAATGGGGCTTCTTCGTCGGCGGGTTTGTGGGGTCCTCCGGCGAGCAGGACGCGGACTTCTCGAAGACCATCGTCGGCGGCGGCTTCGGCGGGGTGAGCTACGCGGCCAGCGAGCGGTTCCGAATCGGCCTTGGCCTTGGCGCGGCGACCCAGCTTGAAGACGATGTCTACGTAATCCCGGTGGTGAACATCAACTGGAAGATCACCGACAAGTGGCTGCTCAGTTCGGACCAGCAGCCCCGCGGCGGCGGCATGAAGCTCAGCTACCAGATGTGCGAGCCCGCCACCATCTACGTGGCCGCGGGGTACCTCTCGAAGGAGTTCCGCCTGGATGAAGACGGCGCCACTCCCGACGGCGTGGGCCAGGAGTCCGGGTTCCCGGTTGCCATCGGCACAGACTGGAAAGTCGCGCCGCAGGTCTCCATCGGCCTCCGCGCGGGCGTGATCTTCGGCCACGAGTTCGAGCTGGACGACAGCACCGGCGACGAGCTCCAGCAGCTCGACGCCGACGCGACGCCGTTCCTTTCGGGCACCCTGAAGTTCAGCTTCTAGCGGACCGTCGCGGCGGGAGCAGGAGCCTCAACGGGCTGACGACCCTCGCCGAAAGGCGCGGCGTCGATCAGTTTTGCGTGGACCAGCTTGGGCGGGTTCACCGGCTTGCTCTTCTCGCCGCCGGGGCCAGCGGTGGT
>JBMOHX010000552.1:0-2506 GCA_049317625.1 Phycisphaerales bacterium | reverse complement strand
CCTAGTGGATGCCTCTCCAGACCTGACACGGGTCGACTGGTATTCGCGCTTCTATTATCTGATCACCATGTTCGAGACCCGGGCCACCCTCCTTATGCGGCTGAAGGCCGACACCGACGCACGCGAGTTCGCGTGGGCGGAGTTTTGTACGGTGTACGAGCCGATCATCGCAGGCTTTGCTCGGCGCGGCGGCCTGCCCTCCGACCAGATCCCCGACCTCGTCCAGCAAGTGCTGACCGGGTTCTTCGCAGTGCAACCGCGATTCATGTACGACCCGTCAACCGGACGATTCCGCAGCTACCTCAAGACGTGCGTGATCAACGAGCTCCGCCGGATCCGCCAGCGCGACGCCGCGGCACGCGAGCGGGAGCAGGAGCACGCGCGGCTCGATGGCGAGAGCGACGCCCGCTGGGACGCCGAGTGGGAGCGTCAGCAACTGAACCTCGCGCTCGAGCGACTGCGAGCCCACTACAAGGACAACGCGACCTTCGCCGCGTTCCACGCCGTTGTCGTGCTGGGCCGGTCGCCGGAGGACGTCGCGACCGAGCTGGGCCTCTCCCGTGATTCGGTGTACCAGGCCCGGACGCGCCTCCTTGCACGCCTGCGGCTGGAGTTGGCGGACGTCGCGGCGAAGATGGGCGAGTGAGGTCACGTTCCATCGCGACGCTTCGGGTTGCAAGAGTCTCCGGCCGTGTTTGAAGGAAGCGGGCCGGGCCAATCTTGAAGACTCGGTTCGCCGCACAAGAGAGTGCAGTGTCCCGCTAAAATCTCCTGTGGCCCACTTTCTGAGATGGCACGCCGGAGAAAGCGTCTTTATCCCATGATCACATCGCTTCGTATCGCCGCGGCACTGGCTTTGGCCTGTGGGGGAACCACGTTCGCCCAAGAGATGGCATTCCCCGGCCCAACTCCTCCACACGCCGGACCAGCGGGGCCAACAGGCGTCCAGAGGCTCGAGTTGGCCGTGCACGCCGCCCTCGCGCGTTCTCTGCCTTCGGTAGTGAGGGTGTATTTCGGCGAGGGGGAGATGATCTCCGGCACTGTCATCACCCCCGAGGGGCTCGTCCTGACCTGCGCCCACATCCCCGCGGCGGTCGGCGATGACGTGCAGATCGGCCTCGCGGACGGACGGATCGTCAAGGCGAAAGTCGCAACGAAGCTGCCGCGAGAAGGAGAGAGCAACGCGGGACGCGACCTTGCGATCATCCGGATCGCGGAGCCCGGCAGGTGGACTTGCGCGGAGCTCGCGGCGAAGGCTCCGAGCGACCCCGACGCACTGATGCTTGCAGCCGGGTTCCCCGACACGATGCTGTACGGAAGCGAGCGTGACAAGGACCCGTTGTACGTGCGGCTGGGGCGGGCGAGCCGTCGCCCGGATCAACCTCCGCCTACGGAGTTGCGAACCTCCGTGCAAGGCACGGGCGGGGACTCGGGCGGCGCTCTCTTCGACCTCGGCGGGCGGCTCATCGGGGTGACGCACGGTGGCGAGCTGAGCGGCTCGAACTCGGTCTACACGAGGATCGAGGTGCTGCACGAGAACTGGGGCGCGCTGGGTGCAGGAGCCGCACGCCCCGCGGTTTCGGATGCACCCGCTCCCAGAGCACCGACGTTCGCCGAGTTGTCGGAGGTTGCAGAGCGGACGCACGCCGCGGTCGTTGAAGTCTGCTCGAACTCGCGATGGGTAGCGCTCGGGTGCGTGGTCGCCGAGGGGTTCGTGCTGACCAAGGCGAGCGAGCTCGGACCGGGCCTCACCGTGCGGACACGCAGCGACACTGTCGCGATCGCCGAGATCGTGGCGACCGACCCTGGCCGCGATCTCGCGCTGCTGAAGCTGCCGTTTCTCCCCGAGGCTGCGCCGATGAAAGGCAGCCTGGACCTCGCGGCCGCGAAGCCCCCCACCACCGGTGATGTCGTCACGCTCGCAACACCACCGTTCCTCACTCCGCTGACCGGCATCGTGTCGGTCGGCATCAGGCCGGTCGCGCGGCTGCATGGGTTTGTGCCCTGCGAGTTCGAGTCCTGCGAGGGAGGGATTCGCGTGGTGCGTGTGGTCGAAGAAGTTCGCCCCTACCGGATCCGCCGCCCCGCGTTACCGCTCGCTCCCGGGGACATCGTCACGGCGATCGAGGGAACGCCAGTTGGCTCCTGGGATCGGTACAAGCAACTGATGTTCGGCTCGGACCGCCTCGGCGTTCGCCCCATCGTTTCCGGCGAGCAGTTCCGCGTGACGTACCGCAGAGGCGACACAAGCCGCGAAGGGACCGTGGTGCTGGAGTTCGCGAACACGCCGCCGGGTCAACTCGTGCGGCCGGTGAGCAATCGATATTCAGGGTTTGAGATGGTGGTCGCCACGGACCTGCCCGCGCGACCCGAGCACTGCGGCGGCCCGGTGCTCGACAGCGAGGGGAACGTCACCGGCATCCTGATCGCCCGCGCACCGTTTGTGGAGTCGTTCGTGCTCCCGGCCTCGGAACTCGCGCGATCTCTCGATCTGATGAAACTCGAC
>JBMOHX010000551.1:0-2511 GCA_049317625.1 Phycisphaerales bacterium | reverse complement strand
GCGCACCTTCCGAGCATCATCGAGAACGGCGCGGACTGGTTCATGAAGCAGGGCGTTGCGAGCACCTTCCAGGGTGCGCCGGGGAGCTTCGGCACCAAGCTGATGGGCGTGAGCGGCCACGTGAACCGCCCCGGCGTGTACGAGTGCGAGCTGGGCATCCCGCTCCGCGTGCTGGTCGAGGAACTCTGCGGCGGCGTGCGCAACGGCAAGAAGTTCAAGGGCGCGATCGCCGGCGGCATCTCGATGGGCGTGCTGGGGCCTGACCAGTACGACGCGATGATGGACTTCGACATCGGCCGCAAGAACAACGTGCTGGGCCTGGGCACCGCGTGCCCGACGGTGTTCGATGAGGACACGGACATGGTCGCGGTGGCGCGGAACATCGCGCGGTTCTTCAAGCACGAGAGCTGCGGCCAGTGCACACCGTGCCGCGAGGGCAGCGGGTGGTTGTACCAGTTGATGTGCCGCATCGAAGAGGGCAACGGGAAGACCAAGGACCTTGATCTGGCGCTGGAGATCGCGACGGCGATGGGCAGCATGCCGGGGACGACGATCTGTGGTCTTGCGGACGGCAACAACTGGGCGATCCGCACGATCATGAACAAGTACTGGAACGAGTTCGAGAAGCGCGTGAAGCCGAGCTTCGTGCCGGTGAAGATGACGGTGGGCGCGAACGCGCGGTGAGGCGCGGCGACTTCTTCAGCCCGAAGGGCTGCGACGCCAGTAGCCGGTGGTCAAGCGAGTCTTCGAGCGCGACCACCGGAAAGGTCGAGCACACCTCGCGACCCCGAAGGGGTCGACGTGCAGCCTTTCAGGCTGCGGGCACATAAAACAAGCATATAACAATCATCGCCGTCCCGGGGGTGTCGTCGCAAAGCCTCCTCCACGCCCCGGCTACTCGCGGTCAGGCCTTCGGCCTGAATTGGTGGCCCTCATCGTGACGCACGCGGAACGAAGACGCGACTGAAAGTCGCGGAGACCCAGCGACAGGAATGTCGCTGCCACCTCCCATCTCGTACCATCCCTCGTGCCCCACGTCGCCCTCGTCGCCATGTCCGGGTTCCGAATCCGTGAGCCCGAGATGCTCGCGCTGGGGATGTCCCTCCCCTCCCTCACGCGTCGTGGTGCCGCCATCGCGGCACTCCCGCCGCTGGGCCTCCTCACGCTCGCCGCTCTTACGCCTCCCCACTGGGATCAGTCCCTGCACACTCCCTCCGCGTGCGACGATGCGCTCGTGCACCACCTCGTCACGCTCCGACCCACGCTCGTCGCGATCTCCGCGCTCACCGCTTCGATCCTCGATGCCTACTCCCTCGCCGATCGCCTGCGCGCCGAAGGAATCCGCGTCGTCCTAGGCGGCTTGCACGTCACCGCGCTCCCCGATGAGGCGGCACTGCACGCCGACGCGATCGTCGTCGGCGAGGGTGAGCCCGTGTGGCCCGCGATCCTCCGCGACGCCGAACAAGGCACGCTCGCGCCCCGCTACCGCGCCGACGCCTCGTTCGATCTCGCAAACGCCCCGACCCCGCGGCTCGATCTTCTGGGTCACCATCGGCGCCCCCGCTACACGCTTCAGACCGCCCGCGGCTGCCCGCTCGCGTGCGAGTTCTGTGCCGCGAGCCGCGTCCTCGGGCCGTTCCGCGAGAAGCCGGCGTCACTCATCGCGCATGAACTCGCCCAGATCGCCGCGATCGACGGCCACGCGACGATCGAGCTCGCCGACGACAACACCTTCGCCGGTCGTCGTGATCACGTCGCGCTGCTCGACACCCTCGCCGCCAGCGGTCTCAACTGGTTCACCGAGTGCGACTGGCGCATCGGCGAACGCCCTGAGTTGCTCGAGCGGCTCGCCGCGGCGGGGTGCGTCCAGATGCTCATCGGCATCGAGTCCACGCGGCCGACGTACAAGGGCATGGGCGCGAAGTCCGCGCCGCTCTCACGGATGATGGACGCGGTGGGCCGAATCCAGGACGTGGGCGTGGCGGTGCTGGGCTGCTTCGTCGTCGGGGCCGACACCGATACGGTCGATTCCATCGCCGAACTCGCCGACTGGCTGAGCACCGCGCCCCTCGCGGACGTGCAGCTCACGCTGCTCACGCCCTTCCCCGGCTCGCCCGCGTACGACACGCTCCGAACCCAGGGCAGGCTTCTCACCGATCGCTCCTGGAACGACTACACGCTCTTTGACACCACGTTTGATCCACGCAACATGACCGCGGGCGAACTCGAGCGATCGTTCCACAACTGCATCCGCCTCGTCCACTCGGCCGGCCCCGCGCACGCCCGCGAGCGTCTGCGCCACTCGATCTGGAGGAAACGGTGACCGAGTCGATCACGCTCCACACGCTCGTCCTCTTCCTCTTCGGCAATCGCCAGGCGATCACACGCCTCGCATCGAGCCGCGTCACGCTCCTGCTCGGCGCGGCCTTCGTCCTTTCCGCATCGCTGGCACGCAACTACGACGGCGCGTTCATCCCCGGGCAGCCGCACGTTCTCCTCCACGGGTTCGCG
>JBMOHX010000550.1:0-2512 GCA_049317625.1 Phycisphaerales bacterium | reverse complement strand
GGTGTGGCCCAGCAGCCGCCGGGCAGGCGGGGAACCGTCCACCGGCGACGAGACCGCGGAGACGTCCCAGAGCAGCACGATCGAGCTGTCGAACGTAGTCAGGACCTGGGTCGCGGCGGGGTCGAACGCCGCCGAAAGCAATCGCCCGCTCGGCGAGCGGATGGTCGTCACCAGACGGCCGTCCGCGGCGTCCCAGACTCGACACCCGTCGTCACGCGACCGGGTGAGTACACGGGACCCATCGGTGCTGTAGGCGATTGACTCGACCGCTCCCTCGTGGCCCCGCAGTTCCTGCAACAACCTTCCGTCCTCGCTCGACCAGAGCCTCGCAGTCGCATCCGCCGAGCACGTGGCAACATGCCTCGCTTTGGGGCTGAAGACGATGGACGTAACGCCAGCGACATGGCCTTGCAAAGTTGAGACAGGCAAACCAGATGCCGCGTCCCACAGCGTGACGGTTGGATCGAGCGTACTCGCGGTTGCCAACGTCTTACCATCCGGGCTGAACGCGACCGAGTCAACTGCCGCGGGAGTCTGAAACTCCAGCACTTTGTCCCAGGAGACGGTGTTCCAGATGCAAACCGAGCCGACCGCACTGGCCGTTGCAAGCTTCGTTCCAACGGGGCTGTAAGCCGCGGCGAGATGCGCCCCCGGGTGGCCCGAGAGGTCACCGAGCAATCGGCCGGTGGACACCTCCCAAACCCGGGCGGGCGTGCCCTTCGAGAGGACGACGACAGAGCGCTGATCGGGGCTCATACTCGCCTGCCAGCACCCCCCCGAATGAGGCCCCAGCTTCGTGACGCTATCGGGAGGCGAGACCATCCAGCCCCGAGCGGTGCCGTCACTGGACACCGACACGACGCTTTGGCCGTCTGGACTGAACCTCGCCTCGAGCACTTCTCCTGTGTGGCCCCTGAGCTCCGATGTCTGGCCGCCCGCAACAGCGTCCCAAACGCGGATGGTCCGGTCGGCCGACGCCGTGACGATGAGGTCGCCCGACCGACTGAATCTGCCCGAGTTGACCCGGCCGTAGTGGCCGAGGAACTCGTGGATGACCGCGCCGCTCGCCGCATCCCACAGCACCACCCTCCCATCTCGGGAGGAAGCCAGAATCCTGCCGCCATCGGGGCTGAAGCACGCGCACGTGACGGAACGAGAGTGCCCCGCCAAGACGTGCAGAAGCTCGCCAGTCCCAACCTCGAACACCCGGACCTGACCTTTCGCGCTCCCCGTGACGATCCGATCGCCGGTGGGGCTGAATGCCGCGCAGGTCCAGGACGATTCGGCATCGTCCAGCTTGAACTTTCGGGTACCGGCATCAGCGTCCCACACGTCAGCGCTTCCATCCGTGCACGAAAAGAAGACGCACGACCCATCGGAACTAAACTGCGTCGGGCCGGTGCTGTCGATGCGATCGCCCAGCCGGGCAACAATCGACCCCGAAACCGCGCTCCGCACAATCGCGGAACCGTCAGCGGCCACGGAGAGCACTCGATTCAGATCGCACGAAATCGCAAGGGCCCTTCCGGCTTCCCCCTCAGCAGGCACCGAAGAACGGCTGGCCCCGGTCGCAGCGTTCCAGACGTCAACCGTTCCTCCCTCGGACACGACCGCCATGCGAAGGCCATCGCGACTCAAAGCCGAAAGGGCTACATAGCCCAAGCCCGCCGCAGAGATCGCGATCACGCCGCCGTCGCGAACGTCCCAGGTCTCGCTCGTCCCTGCCGTTGAGATCGTTGAAACCCGGCCGCCATCGGGACTGAAGCCGGCGTCCCGAATCCCGCCCGATTGAGACCGGAGGACGAAGCTGCTCGTGTCGGCACGAGCATCCATCCAACCCCACTCCCAGCCGCGCAGCTCCGGTGAGCACTCGTCCAACTGACCGCGCGCCAGGTCCGTCCGGCCGATTTCCAATGAGATCTCGGCGATCTTCATGCACGCCGCATAGGCGGAGTGCTTGGCGTTCGCGCGCTCCCGATCCGCTTCCTTGGAGTTCGCAATCGCGGCTTGCATCGCCGAACTCGCGGCCGCGGCGAGACGGCGCTGTTCGACACCGGCCGCGTGCGCGACGCGCCACAGCACCAGAGAGATCGTCATGACCAAGACGAGCGCCACCGCCAGCGCCGCACCCCCGATCACCGGCGCGCGGTTGCGTCGGACGAACTTCCCGAGTTTGTACGTCGCGGACTCCGGCCCCGCCTCGAGCGCGGCTCCGTCAAGGTAGCGCTGAATGTCCTTCGCGAGCGATGCCGGGCTGTCGTACCGCTGGGTCCGGTCCTTGCGGAGCGCCTTCAGCGGAATCCACTCCAGCTCGCGCCGGAGCTCCTTCGCGAGTTGCTCCCGCTGAGAGACCCTTCGGCTGGCGATCGACTCCCCCACTGCTGGATCCACCGCCGAGAGCCGCGTGCTCGGCTTGGGCGGATCGTGCTCACGCAACGCTCGCAAAATCGTCTCGTACCCCGCGGCTCGATGAGAACGACCCCGATCGGCGCACGACCGACGACGCGGCGAG
>JBMOHX010000549.1:0-2522 GCA_049317625.1 Phycisphaerales bacterium | reverse complement strand
GGTGCGTCTGCCCGACGGCGACATCGTGATCGCCGGCGGCTACTTCCAAGCCGGTCAGGTGACCGCCCCGTCACTCGCGAGGCTCGACCTCGACACCCTGACGTGGACCGCGCTCGGAAACCTCGCGGGCTCTAACGCGGCGATCCGAGACCTCGTGAAGTCCTTGCGGGTTCTCAGCGACGGACGACTTCTTGTCGCCGGCGACTTTGTCAGAGGCGGATCGACAGTGCTCGGCGGCGTCGGCATCCTCGATCCGAACTCCAATACGTGGGACGAGCTCGCGGGCGGCGTCGTCTCACTCGACAACGACAGCGACTGGCCCGTGCGGGCCGCGATCCAACTCGCCGATGGTGACATCGTCGTCACCGGGGACTTTCAAACCACCGCCTCCGGCGTCGCCGCCGCGAGGGTCGCTCGGTTCTCGATGCGTGAACGCCGCTGGTTTCCGATCGAGTGGGATCGCCTGCAGACCATCAACACACTCCTCGCGCTCCCCGACAACTCAATGCTCGCGGGTGGAGACTTCTACTCGCAGCCCCAGGGTGGTTCGCTCAACATCGCCGCCGGTCTCGCCCGCTGGCGCAAGCCTTGTCCCGGTGACTTCAACTGCGACTCCGGTGTCGACTCGGATGACACCATCGGCTTCTTCAACGCGTGGGATACGCAGGACGCCGCGGCGGACATCGACCGCGACGGCCTCATCGACGGCGATGATGTCATTGCGTTCTTTGGCCGTTGGGACGCGGGGTGTTGAGGTGATCGCAGTGGCAGCGGCCTTCCGGCCGCTGGGTCTGCGGGCGGGCTCCGACCGCCCGCGCGTGATGCGCGATTGCCGTGACACGCCCGCGGAGCGGGCTTGGTGACCCAGCGGCAAGAATGCCGCTGCCACGCTCAAGCCGCGGACGCGTGCAACCGCACTCCCACGGCGCGAGCGACACGCAGGATCGTGTCGAGGCTCGGGTTCCCGTCCTCGCTGAGTGCCTTGTAGAGACTCTCGCGGCTGAGGCCCGACTGCTTCGCCACCTTGCTCATGCCGAACGCCCGTGCGATGTCGCCGAGCGCCCGCGCGATTCCCGCGGAGTCTTCCGGTGCTTCGACCAGCCACGCCTCGAGGTAGGCCGCCATTTCCTCGGGCGTGCGAAGGTGGTTCGCCACTTCATACGCGACTGTGCGCGTCCGCCGCGGCGTGCGTGGCGCGGGCTTGTTCGGAACTGGCTTCGCTTTGCTCGTTCGGTTGGTGCGAGGCATGATGACTCCTAGAGATTCCGCGCGAGATCGATCGCGAGTGCGATGTCTCGACGCTGGCTCGCCTTGTCTCCTCCTGCGAGGAGAACGATCAGCTGTCCGTCGCGTTGTGTGTAATAGACCCGGTACCCGGGGCCAACATCGATCTTCAGTTCCGAAACTCCTTCGCGAAGCACACGGTGCGCTCCCGGATTGCCGTGGGCCAGACGGTCGACGCGGACCTGTATTCTCGCACGACCCACGGGGTCCCGGAGGCTCTCGATCCAGTCTCGGTAGGCGATCGTCATCCTGACGCGCATAGTCATAGTGTATCCTATGGGATACTATTGTCAAGTGCGTGGCAGCGGCCTCCCGGCCGCTGGGTCCGCGGGCGGGCTCTGACCGCCCGCGCGTGGCGCGCGGTTGCCGTGACACGCCCGCGGAGCGGGCTGGGTGACCCAGCGGCAAGAATGCCGCTGCCACCTGCCGCTGCCACCTGCCGCTGCCACCTGCTGTTGCTAGCAGCCGCTGTCCCACCGCGCGAAGAAGGCGATCACGTCGTCTCCATCAACCCCACCGTCGCCGTTGAAGTCGCCGAGCGACTGGCCCGCGTCCCACGCCGCGAAGAACGTGATCACGTCGTCACCGTCAACCCCGCCGTCCGCGTTGGTGTCCGCTCGACACGGGTTCTCGATCGCCGTCACCTCGACGTTGTCGATCGCCCACCACCAGTTGTTCCGCGCGTCCAGCATCCAGAACGTCAGCCGCACGTCCGAAGCGCCCGCCGGGTTCGCGAGCGTGAACTCCACCCGCTCGTTCGTCGCGTCCGGCTTGAACGTCGGACCCGCGAACGAGTCCCACTGCATCACCGTGACCGGCGCGCCCCCGTCGTAACTCGCCGTGATCCGCGCCCGCTGCAGCCCCTCGGGCCTCCAGCTCGAGTCAAACGCCAGCCGCAGAGAGTTCGGCAGATACCCCGCCAGCGAGATCTCCGGCATCAGCATCGCCGCGTTGTACGCCCCGATCCCTTCCGGGTTGCCCCGATCGTCCCACTCATCCGGATCGGCCACCGCGATCGTGCCTACACCCCGCGTGAACTGCGACCGATTCTGGTCGCCCGCCGCCTGCACCCACCACGCCCGATTCGTGCACGCCCACCCCTCCCACTCCGTCACCCCCTCGTTGGGATTCCCCACGCCAGGCACACCCGAATCATCCACCGACCACCCCGCCGGCATCGAGTCCGACCACACGTTCGTCCCCGCCAGCGCCTCGTCCACGTTCGGCCCCAGCGGCAC
>JBMOHX010000548.1:0-2525 GCA_049317625.1 Phycisphaerales bacterium | reverse complement strand
TGATCTCGATGGAACTGGGGACCGAGTTCTTCACGTGGACGAGGTACTGGATCGAACGAGGGTCGCCCGCGGAAGGGTCGATGCCCGCACCCCAGGTGAAGAACGCGCGGGACTGCGCACCGGCGGCCCGGGCTTGGAGTCGCATCGCCTCGGGCTCGAACACGACGCCCGTGGTGTGACGGCCCTTGATGCGGACGCGCCACGCGCCGCCGGAGCGATCGGACTCCTTGAACGCCACGAAGGCGTAGTCGTCGTTGAGGACCGCGTCATAGGCGTCCACGTAGGCGAGCGAGGTGATCTCGTGGGAGGCGTCGGAGGCGGGGGCTTCGATGAGTTGGACGGTCATGCGATACTCCTGTGTTGGTGTTCGCACAACCATGCGCAACTCCTGTCGGGCGCGGCCAGGAATCAGCGGGCAGCAGGCAGAGAGATCCGCGCGAGCGCCTCCGCATGCTTGGGACTCTCCGGGCACGCCTCCACGGCCGCCCGCAGACGGGCGAGGGGTGCATCGAACGCGACGTCCGGAAACACCGCCGCGGCTCGGAACGCCCGCTCGACCTCGGCGGGGATCTTCTCTTGAGTGCTCGGGTTGTCGAGGGACTTGGCGGCTTCGATCTCACGCGAGAGTTCGTCGATGGCGTGGACGACGAAGGGGACCCAGGATTGACGGCGTGCTTCATCTGCAATCACGAACTCGAGCCCGATGCCGCGGATGCTGGCCCATTGCGCCGCGAGGGTGTCGCGAACCTGGTCATCGAGCGAAGGATCTTTGCGGGCTCGCTCCACCACGATGCGGCGACTTTCGGGGTCGTGGTGGTCGAGAAGGTACCCGGCGATGGACCAGAGTGGGGCGTCCGCGGAGAACTTGAAGAGGTCCTCGTCGATGCGTTCAGATTCCGAGAGGGCTTCGCGCCGGGACTCCTCGGCCTGGGCAGCGAATGCCGCGGCTTCGGCGGCTCGAGCCCGCTCGCCGGCGCGACGGTTGGCGTCGACAAGAAAGCGCGCGGCAAAGCCACGGCCAACCAGGAAGGCGAGCGCGAAAGGAATGGTTGCGATGCGTCCCCACGACGCGACTTCGGGGCGGCGTCCGTTCCATGCAAAGAAGATGAGGAAGACGTGCATCGCGATCGGCATCGCCACCGCCAGCAGGTTGGCGAACGCCGCAGCATCGGGCTTGCGTTCAAGCCAGAGATTGAAGCCACCGACCGCGGCGATGGCGCAGCCGATCACGAGCGCGGTGATGATCGCGACCGGTGCAAGCGGTGCCTTCGCCAGCCAGTGAAACGCGCCGCCGCCCGCGGCGCACCACGCGGCGATCAGCGTGAGGAGCCACGACACCGCGAGCAGACCCATCGGCACGATGAGTCCCATGGCATCTGCCCCGGAGGGGACCCTCATCGTGAAGAAGCTGCACGAGAGACCGAGGAAGAGTGTGAGAAGGATCGCGAGGGCCAGGAGGATGGTCGCGATGATGGAGAGGACCACTGGTCGTTCCTTTACCGGGCGCCGCCGGTTGGGTCGTCTCGCATCGGGTCGTCGAGGTCGGGCGGGGTGACCTCGGGCTTGCGGACGGGGATGAGCCGCTCGAAGACGCCGCGGGGCAGCGCGTCGTATGTGCCGACACGGAGTTCGCCGCACGCGAAGGTCAACTGATCAACATCGGAAGCGATGAAAATCGCCGGCTGAATCGCGGTCATGCCGACGAGGCGGTACGGCGATCGAGCGGCGTCGAGCGCGGCCAGCACTGAAGCGCGGCAGGCGGCTTCCGCGGCCGAGAAGTCGAGGGCATCTGTAGCGGCGTGAGCGGCGTCGGAGAGCCAGCGAACCGCCTCGGCCACGGCGGGGATGGGCGCAGGGCCGAGTGCCGATGCGCCACGGGCGAGGGCAAAGGCGTCCTGCTCGTCACGCGAACCGCGGGACGCGGAGCGGTCGGCGGCGTCGCACGCAGCGAGCAGGAGAGCCGTCGGGGATTCGCCGGCTCGAGCGGGGAGCAGGAGGACAATCCGGCGCACCGCCCGAGACGCGACGTGGACAGCGGCCCAAAGCGGGAGTGCGCGGAGGGCGTCGGGGTCAAAGAGTGATTGCGACATGGTGTGACGCGGAGCAGCGACCGCTTCGCGGCAGTTGCAATGCGCAGGTTGATGGGGATGTGGCCAGCGAATGTCGTCGGACCCGGGCGGAAGGGGGCTGATACGCTTGGGGCGTGCTGACCCTGGCGATCGAAACGAGCAACCCGTCCGCGTGGGGCCCCGAGAGCCGGTTCCGCCCGGGGGTTGCCCTTCGGTGGACAGACGGCCGGGGGGAGCGCGAGGCGGTGGCGATTGACGCCCCCCACTACGACGATCTCGCGGGCGCGATCGCGCGACTGGTGGAGCGTGCCGGGATTCAACCGCGTGAGCTCCGACGGGTCGCGGTCTCCATCGGACCCGGCGGCTACACGGC
The DNA here is from genome assembly GCA_049317625.1 of Phycisphaerales bacterium. Taxonomy (GTDB): domain Bacteria; phylum Planctomycetota; class Phycisphaerae; order Phycisphaerales; family UBA1924; genus JBEIUO01. The sequence continues at coordinate 83 of JBMOHX010000548.1, read as the reverse complement.
GACCAGGCTCGGGGTGGCGACTGCGCGGATGATCGCGGAGGCGACCGGGGCGGCGAGACCGAGGGCGCAGGGGCAGGCGGCGA
>JBMOHX010000547.1:0-2528 GCA_049317625.1 Phycisphaerales bacterium | reverse complement strand
TCCGCAACCGAAGGTAGTAAGAGAAGATGACCAGGAAGATGGAGAGCAGGAACGGGATCCGCCAGCCCCACTGGTCGAAGGACGCGCTGTCCATCGAGAGTCGGCAGGCGAGGATGACGCCGAGGGAGACGAAGAGACCGAGCGTTGCGGTGGTCTGGATCCAACTGGTCCAGTAGCCGCGTTCGCCGTCGGGGCTGTGCTCGGCGATGTAGGTCGCCGCGCCGCCGTACTCACCGCCGAGGGCGAGACCCTGGGCCACACGCAGCACGAGCAGCAGCACCGGCGCGAGCATACCGACGTCCGCGTAGGTCGGCATGACGCCGATGCCGAAGGTTGCGCCGCCCATGATGAGCAGGGTGACGAGGAAGGTGTGCTTGCGGCCGATGATGTCGCCGAGGGACCCGAAGAAGAGCGCGCCGAAGGGTCGCACCGCGAACCCGACCCAGATCACCGCGAGGGTCTTCAGGAACCCGATGACGCCGTCGCCCGCGGGGAAGAACTTGCCGGAGACCACCGCGGCGAGGGAGGCGAAGATGTAGAAGTCGTACCACTCGATGAGTGTGCCGGCGCTGGATGCGCCGATGATCTTGCGGAGTTCGGAGCGGGGCACGGCGTGTGGGTCCGGGGTCATGGGGCGAGTCTACCCGAAGACCCGCCCCGGGGGCGAGGGGCACGGTGCGTGGTCGTCGATGGTTTGGATTTGTGCTTTGAGGCCCCACGGTCCCGGACCGGATCCGGTGAGCGAGAGGGTGGCATCATCGTTGAGCACAGAGCCCGCGTGGAGCCAATACCCTCAAGCTCGGTCCGCGCAATCGCAAGCTTGACAAGTGAGCTTTCGGGTGGGGCAAGGCATTCGACTATTTGATGGGACAACGGGCGAATGATCTACCAAAGATCCGGCAGGTTGCTTGCATCGGTGTCGCGATGTTGAAGCGGATCTAGATGTGACAGTTGCTCGCGATGTAGCCAGGATGGGCCGAGGCACGGCCTCCGCGAGCCGGGCGGGCGACCAGGCCGTTCCCAAACTCGCGTTCACCCGCGACATCCCCGAGCACCCGCTTGGGTCGCGGAGTCCTTCAAGCACCTGAGCGTGGAGGTGGTTGATCGGGCACAAAAATCGCGGTTCTCGCTTGCCTGGACCGCGAGTGGCCGCTATCTTCTTCACCATGCAGTACAGCCGCCGCAATGCCGAGTGTTGTTGTTGACCACGGCCCGGTTCGCCTGAGGGCTTCGTCCCCACGCGACCTGCATCACCATTCAATCCTGTCGTCTTTGCTTGTTCCGCCGGTTGTGTTTTCCGGTGGTTCGGGATGCTTCTGAGCTTGTGCTCTTGCATCTTGAGCATCAGTTGAACCGCGCCGCACGCTTACGTTGAGCGTGCCGGTGGGCTGTTCGGCTGTAGAACGTTGTTTCCATTTCATTGTCTTTGGAAGGAGAGTTCTCACATGAAGAGCCACGTTATCGCATTGTCTGGTCTTGTCCTCACGGTCATCGCTGGTTCGGTCCACGCGCAGCAGACGTTTGCCGCGGGCGGCCTGACCGCGACCACCGCCGTTCAGGGCCTGTCTCTCGGGAACGCCACGAGCGCGGCGAACACGTTCCTGATCGCCACCGACTGGTCGGCCATCGCGGGTAATCCGTTCTCCAACGAGGCCCGCTTCGCCCTCAACGGCGATCCCAGCGGATCGGGCACGGTGTACAGGGGCACGAGCTCCTTTGCCAACGGCGCCGGCGCGAACGCGAACACTTCGACGCTGTTCTCGTTCGGCACGTTGTCGGCACCTGTGCCGGCGGGTGCGCCTGTTGCCCTGCGATACAACCAGACCTTCACGGGCAGCAGCGCCTCCTGGGCAAACACCCGTGTGGTGCTGAACCCGACCATCAACGACAACGCGACGCGGGCGGGTCTTGGCGTTCCCACCAACTTCACCGATCTGGGAACATTCGCGATCGGCGCGACCAGCCTCTCGGTGAACGCGGCCAACACGACCATCGGCGCAACGGGTCGCAACTGGTACCGCTTCTCGGTGAACACAAACGTCTCGAGCTCGCTCGGTAACGCGTTGGACATCTTCGGCAACAACGCGGGAGACTCCGGGCTCGTGGTCTTCCGTCAGACGGCGAACGGTCTGATCCCCGTCGCGGAAGGTGACGACATCGCCGGCGCCGCCAACCGCAACGCGGGCGTTTCGTTCGGTTCGGCGGACGCCACCTCCAACCACCGCACGACCTACGCCCCGGTCGGCAACGCGACCTACTTCCGAGGCCAAGGTGGCGACCGCGGCGCCGTCAACGGGTACCAGAACGGGTTCTACAGCGGCGTCGCGGGCGCGGCGACCCTGCTCGCGGGTGAGACCTACTTCATCGGCTACTCGAACTTCAGCCCGTATCTGGCGGGGACACTGACCGGCGGCGGCGCGTCGCTGGGGCTTGACGGGACCTCGGTGAATGTGACCGGCGCATATGCGCTGAACTGGGGGAACCCGGGCACGGCGTTGGGATCTGCCGCGACGCGGGAGATTCGCTCG
>JBMOHX010000546.1:0-2534 GCA_049317625.1 Phycisphaerales bacterium | reverse complement strand
CTCGACGGCGAGTTCCGCCAACGCATCGGTGTTGGGCTTCCGCTCCCGCGCGTAGTTCGCGTACGCCTCCGCCAGGTCGTTCGGGGATCCGTCGATGCACCGCGCCAGCACACTCACATCCTCAAAACTCGCGTTCATCCCCTGACCATAAAACGGCACCACCGCGTGCGCCGCGTCACCCAGCAGCACCGCCCGCGAACCCACGTTCCACGGGGCGCACCGGATGGTCACCAATGACGCCGTGGGGTTGTGCTCCCAGTCATCAACAAGATTCGGGATCAGCGGCACCGCGTCGGGGAACTCCCGCTGAAAAAACGCCAGCGAATCCCGACCCGAGGGCATCGCCGAGAATGAGTTCGCCCCCGAATACGGCCAGAACAGCGTGCACGTGAATGAACCATCCAGATTCGGCAGCGCGATCATCATGAACGTGCCCCGCGGCCAGATGTGCAGCGCGTGCTTATCCACCGCGTGCTTCCCATTCGGCCCCGGCGGGATCGTCAGTTCCTTGTACCCGTGCTCCAGGTACGACTGCGAATAGTCAAACCGGTCCCGCTTCTGCATCGCCCCGCGCACGGCGGAAAACGCCCCGTCCGCCGCGATCACCGTGGCCGTTTCGATGGTCGATACCAAACCGGTCTCGACATCAAGCACCTCGGCACGCCCCGTCTCAAGGTCCATCCCAACGCACCGCCGCCCGAAGCGGATCGTGACGTTCTTCTCCCGCTCCGCCGCCGTCAGCAGCAACTCGTTCAGCCCGCTGCGCGACACCGAGTTGATCGCCAGCGCCGATCCCTTGGAGTAAGGCTGGAACGCCGTGGCACCGCTGCGCGGATGGATCACCCGCCCCCGCATCGGGATCGCGCTGGCCAGCACCTCGTCTGCCAGCCCGACCTCCTGAAGCGCCGCGATGCCCCGCGTGGAAAGCGCGAGGTTGATCGATCGCCCCCGCTCGGCACTGGCCCGCCGCGGATCAGGCCGACGCTCGAACAGTTCGACCCGGTGCCCGCGCCGTGCCAGAAACACAGCCATGAGCGCCCCCGAAAGTCCAGCGCCGAAGATGGTGAAAGTGCGGGGCATCGGTGAAATGGTCAAGTGGTCAAGTGGCTGAGTAACGGCACAGTATCCGTTGCAGACGCTGCTCCCTGAATCCGGGCGCGGGAATGCACTTCAACGCAGCCTAACTACGGGTTCGCGCCCGCCAGCGCCTCGGCAAGTCGCCGACAATCCTCATACGTGTTGTACAACGGCGTCGGCGCCGCACGGATGATGTCCGGGTCGCGGAAGTCACACATGATCCCCGCGCCCGCCAGCCGATCGAGCGTGGCCCGCGCATCCTTCGGGAACCGCAGCGACAGTTGCGCCCCCCGCCGCGCTGGGTCCGAAGGCGTCACGATCTCAAACGCCGGTGCAGCCCCCGAAGGCCGGGCCTGAAGCACCGCGTTGAGCAGCTTTTCGAGATACCCCTTCAGCCGGATGCTCCGCGTCCGAAGATTCTCGATGCCCAACTCATCAAACACCCGCAGCGAAGCCTTCACCGGCACCAGCGAAAAAATCGGCGGGTTGCTGTGCGACCACGCCTCGACGCCCCTGATCGGATCAAACGACGGCGACATCCGGAACCGCGTCTCCTTGTTGTTCCCCCACCACCCCTCGAAGCGTGGCATCGCTGGAAACGTCGTGGCCCGATCACCCGTCCACCACCGCCGGTGAACAAACGCCCCAGCGATCGCCCCGGGACCCGCGTTGAGATACTTGTACGAACACCACGCCGCGAAGTCCGCACCCCACTCGTGCAGTTTTAGCGGGATGTTCCCCGCCGCGTGCGCCAGGTCCCACCCGGCAATTGCGCCCACGCCGTGCGCCGCCCGGGTGATGGCCTCGATGTCGAACACCTGGCCCGTCACATAGTTCACCCCCGGCAGCATCACCAGCGCCAGCGATTCACCCTCGCGAGCAATCGTCTCAACAATGTCCTCGGTGCGCCACGTCGATTCCCCCACCCGCGGCGTCACCGCCACCAGCCCCGCCGCCTCATCCACCCCATGAAACCGCAACTGGCTCTTTACGGCGTACACATCACTCGGAAACGCCGGCAACTCCATCAGAATCTTGAAACGCCCGTTCGTGGGCCGGTAGAACGAAGCCATCAGAAGGTGAAGGTTCACCGTGAGGCTGTTCATCGCCACCACCTCGTCCTCGTGCGCCCCCACCAGCCGCGACAGCGGCCCCGCAAACCACTCGTGGTACGGCTTCCAAGGATCGTGCCCCTCAAAATGGCCTTCCACGGCCAGGCCGGACCAGTCGTCTAGGTGCTTGTTCAGCATGTCGCGAACCGTGCGCGGCTGAAGCCCGAGCGAGTTCCCGCACAGGTACACCTGCTCGTGCCCGTCGTGCGCTTTCGGAATATGAAACAGGTGACGGCGCGAGGGCACAGGGTCGGCACGCTCCAGCGCATCCGCCTCGGCGGGGTCAAAGATCGGTCGTCGGTCGGTCGGGGGCATGGAAGCATGATGCCGCAAGATCTCAATCAC
>JBMOHX010000545.1:0-2540 GCA_049317625.1 Phycisphaerales bacterium | reverse complement strand
GCAGCGGTCGTGCACCCCCCTGATTCTCGGCGACCGTGGGCCCCGCCATGAACTCTCCCGCGACCTCGAAGGCCCGCAGAAGAGAAAGGACTTCGGCCAACGTCGCGGCGTCACCCGCGCAGGCCTCGGTCGCGAAGGCGACACGATGCTCCGGCTCAACGAGCATCGCCTCCTCGAACACCGCGTTGGCCTTCTTCCGGTCCACTTGTCATGCTCCGTGCGTTGCAAGCGCCGCCGTTGATCGAACAACCCTGCCCGCTCCAGGCGTAGCAACCTGGTGTCGGGCGCAACGTTCTCGGCAGGGCCGCTCCTGTGAACTCGCGCCGGAGCCTGGGTCGAGATCAGCCGGGGTCCGAATCTCGCTTCTCCATCTCGCGGTACAGCCACGCGCGGGCCCGGGCCCACAGCATGTCGACCTTCCGGGCGGAGACTCCGAGCACTGTCGCCGTGTCGTCGCCGCTGAGCCCCGCGAAGAAGCGGAGGCGCACCACGCTGGCGAGTTCTTCATCCTCGCACTCAAGCTTCGTCATCGCTGCATCGAGCGTCAGGACGTGCTCGTCCGGTGCTTCGAAGGCCGCCGCGAAGTCCTTCAGCGGGACCTTTGCTCCGCCGCCGCCGCGTTTGGCGGCATTGCGTGCCCGCGCGTGGTCGATGAGGATCTGGCGCATGGCGCGGGCCGCGGCGTGGTAGAAGTGGGCGCGGTTGGGCCACTCGACGGGTCCCCCACCGACGAGCTTGACGTATGCCTCGTTGACGAGGGCGGTGGCTTGGAGCGTGTGGTCGCGGCGTTCGCCGTTCATTGCGAGTTGCGCGGCGGCACGCAACTGCGCGTAGACCAGGGGCATGAGCTTGCATGCCGCGTCGGGGTCGCCGCGGGCGACTTCCTCGAGGATGACTGAGATGTCAGAGTCAGCCATGCGGCCATGGTATCAATGCCGGCGGAATGGGTAATGCTCCCCGGGATGGGCGGGGGGCTGAGGCCGGGGCATATCTGAGAGGCGTGCATGAGCGGGGACCGCTCATGGAGACCCAGCGGGCGGAGCCCGCTGCCACTACATCATCCCGTCGTCTTTCATGGTCTTGTTGAACTCTTCGAGGGAGAGTTCTTCGACGACGGCCTTGGCGATGACGGCGTCGGCGACCTTGTGGTCGCGGATCTGGGTGTAGATGCCGCTGATCTGTCCGGTTTTGATGAGCTCGTTGCGGAGCTGCTCGGGGCGGACGTTGCGCTGGAAGGCCATCGCGGCGATGCGGCCGTTGATCTCCGAGTCGGAGACGCGGACGTTGAGGTCTTCGGAGGCCTGGGTCATGATGAAGAACATCTTGAGGTCGTGAGCCGCGGTGGCGCTGGAGGCGGCGCGGAGCTCGGCCATGTGTTCTTCGATCTTCTGGGCGTCGACGCCGCGGTACATGAGCTCGAGGCGGCGGCGTTCGAGGACGCGGCCGGACTGCTCGGCGGTGAGGCGGGAGGGGAGGGCCATCTGGGTGTTCTGGGCGAGGTGACGCTCGACCTGAGACCGCATGGCGGACTGCTGCTGAACGGTGGCGTGCTGGGAGAGGCGCTCGCGGATCATTTCCTTGAGCTTGTCCTCGCTGGCGACGCCGAACATCTCGACGAGCTTGTCGGTGGAGGCGGGGAGGATGCGGTCGACGCGTTCGGCCTTGAAGGTGATGGTGAGGTCGGCGCCGCGGATCTTCTCGACCTCGTGGCCGTCGGGGCCCTTGGCGGTGATGGTCACGGTGTCGCCGGCCTTGGGGGAGCCGAGCTGGGTGGAGAAGTTCTCGACCATGATGCCGAGGATCATGCCCTTGCCCTCGCGCTCGGCGGGGGGAGACTGGACGACGGCGCCCTGGAGGTCGTAGAACTTCGTGCCCTCGGTGTCGACCATCACGGCATGGCCGGTGATGTAGTCGCCGGGCTCGGCGACTTCGCGGCTTTCGAGGTCGCCCTCGTTGATGGCGATCTTCTTGAGTTCATCGCCGACGAGGGTCTCGGTGACTTCCATGATGGGCTTCTTGATGGCGATGCCGTCGAGCGAGGGGAGGGTGAACTCCGGGACGATCTCGACGTCGAGCTCGAAGACCACCGGCTTGCCGGCGACGAGTTCGATCTTGTCCATGTTCTCGGCGAAGGGGTTGCCGACAACGCGGAGCTTGGTCTCTTCGACGGCCTTCTGGTAGGCCTCGGTGAGCAACTGGCCACGTGCCTCGTTGCGGACAGAGGTGCCGAAGCGCTTCTCGATGAGCTGCGGGGGCACTTTGCCGCGGCGGAATCCGGGGAGTTCGGCGGACGCGACGATGGCTTCCATCGACTCGCGGAGCTTGGCGCTCACGGTGTCGGCGGGGACCTCGATGCGCAGCCGCTTACGGCTGGGACCGGCGTCGCTCACCTGCACCGTGTTGGAACTCTCGGTAACGCTGCTCGACATGAACGGACTCCAAAGGCAATGTGACTAGGTCGGCGTGTGGGGCAGGCTGCAAGTCCCCGGGAAGCGCCGGATTCGACAAGTCCGATGCGGCAAGATCACACCGCACTTCTG
>JBMOHX010000544.1:0-2551 GCA_049317625.1 Phycisphaerales bacterium | reverse complement strand
CACTGGGGCATCGTTTCTTTTTCACGGGTGGAACGGGACCTTCACGGCGGGGATGATTTGCCGGAGCGCCTCGGTGTCTTTCTTCTCCGGCACGGCCACCCGAACGATGTCCGCCCCCGCCGCGACAAGCTTGTTGATCTCGGCGACGCAAGTGTCGACGTCGTAGGTGTACCCGGCGGTCATTGTCTGAACCGACACGGGCGCGATCGTGGTGGGATTCCCGTTTCGATCCGGCAACCCGCCGCCGATGCGGACAAGGCCAACGCGGGAGTCACCGAGGGTGATCTGACGGGTGGGGCGGCGGGGGAGCATGTACTAGCGTAGTAAAGCGAAGAGCGAAAAACGAAAAGCGAAAAGGAGAAGAGCCTGCGGCGAGTTGCCGTCGGTGCCGCCGCCGTGGTCGCCGTCCCTGCGGAGCGGATCGCTCACTCTTCATTTTCGTTTTTCGCTTTTCGCTCTTCGCTTTATCCCAGCAGACTCTTCCCCGTCATCTCCGCCGGCTGCTCCACGCCCATCACCGCCAGGCATGTCGGTGCGATGTCCGCCAACCGTCCGCGCTGAGCCCGCACCGCCGGGTCGAACCAACCCGCGGCGTTCTGGTCCCCTCGCAGCTTTGCGCCCTTGTGCTTCTGGCTCACCAGGATCACCGGCACATCAAACACCGTGTGCGCCGTGTGCGGCGAGCCCGTCTCCGGGTCGAACATCTGCTCGGCGTTCCCATGGTCCGCCATCACGATCAGGCTCCCGCCCTTGGCCAGCGTCGCGTCGACCAGTTCGCCCACGCACGCGTCGACGGTTTCGCATGCCTTGATCGCCGCGGCGAGGTTGCCGGTGTGGCCCACCATGTCGCCGTTGGCGAAGTTCACGACGATGAACTCCTCGCAGTCGGCGGCGCGGAGCCGCCGGAGCACCGCGTCGCAGACCTCGCGGGCGCTCATCTCCGGCTTCATGTCGTACGTCTTCACCTGCGGGCTCGGCGGGTTCTCTCGCGTCTCTCCCGGGTACGGCTCTTCGCGGTAGTCGTTGAAGAAGAACGTGACGTGCGGGTACTTCTCGGTCTCCGCGCAGCGGAACTGCCGCATCCCCTTCGCCGCGACCCACTCGCCCATGATGTTCACCATGCGGGGCGGCTTGGGGAACGCAATGTGAATGTAAGGAACAAGTGCCTCCCAGTACGACGTCATCGTCACGTAGTGCAGGTTCAGCTTCGCTCCGCGGTCGAAGCCCGCGACGCCGCTGTCCGGGGAGGGCTTGACCTTCGCCCACTTGTCGTCGGGGAAGAGGAACGCCGCGGAGATCTCGCGTGGGCGGTCGCCCCGGTAGTTGTAGAAGATGACGCTGTCGCCGTTCTTGATCCGGCTCGATGCGGCGTCGTCGCCCACCGTCGTCGGCAGCACGAACTCATCGCCCTTGAGCGTCTCGCCGCTGGGGTTGTCGTAGTAGCGTTTGATCGCCTCACCGGCCGTCGAGGCATTGGGGAAAGTCCCGCGCCCGACGAGGCAGTCGTACGCCAGCTTCACACGCTCCCAACGGTGGTCGCGGTCCATCGCGTAATAGCGGCCCACGACCGTCGCCACCTTGCCCACGCCGATCTCGCGGCACTTGGACTCGACTTGGCGCGAGAACTCCACACCCGTGAAGGGACCTGTATCGCGCCCGTCGGTAAACAAGTGCACGAACACCCGCGAGAAGCCGAGCGTCTTGCACGCCTTCAGGATGGCGTAGAGATGCTCGAGCAGCCCGTGCACGCCCGCGTCGGAGTTGATCCCCATCAAGTGGAGCGAGCCGCCGGATTTCTTCGCGGCGTCGACCGCGCCGGCGATCGCGGCGTTGGTGTGCAGGCCCGACTCGCAGGCCTTGGTCATCACGAGCGATTCCTGCGGCACCACACGCCCCGCGCCGATGTTCTGGTGGCCGACCTCGCTGTTGCCCATCGTTCCGTCAGGGAGCCCGACATCCTCACCGCTGGTCTTCACAAGAGTCCAGGGGTAGTCGCGCATGAGGCGCTCGGCCACCGGTGTCCGAGCGAGCTTCACCGCGTTGAACGCGTCGTGGCCAGGGTTGGGATTCAGTCCCCAGCCGTCGCGGATGATCAGAACCAGAGGTGGATGTGCGGCGGGCATGGCGTCTCTCTTCCTGGGGAGCGTTCTGCGAAACGGGTCGGTTTCAAACGGCGATGGTCTTCACGTCCGGAGAGATCAGGATCTCGGCCTCGGTCTGGCGCTTGACGTCTTCGATGCTCACGCCGGGAGCGACTTCCGTCAGCACGAAGCGGCGGTTCGCGGGGTCCATCACGAGCACGCAGAGCTCGGTGAGGACCATGTCAACGACACGCTGGCCCGTCAGCGGCAGCGAGCACCGTTTGACCAACTTGGCCGTCCCCTTGGCGGTGTGCTCCATCGTGACAATGACCTTCTTCACGCCGGCCACCAGGTCCATCGCCCCGCCCATTCCCTTGACCATCTTGCCGGGGATCATCCAGTTGGCGATGTCGCCTTCCTCGGAGACCTGCATCGCTCCCAGGATGCACAGGTCAACGTGCCCGCCCCGG